>CAIPJU010000602.1 GCA_903865465.1 uncultured Bacteroidota bacterium | reverse complement strand
TCTCACAGAAAAAATTTCTGTAGGCACCATGAGCAATATGTTTGTTATCGCTGAGGCAATGTCGAAAGCCGGACACATAATAAAACCCTGATAAATAATGCCTTCAGATCTTCTCAGGATGGTTGAGTACGGAGGGTGTTCAGCTAAGATATCACCCCGTTTACTCGAGGAGATACTGAGCTTTCTTCCCCTCCCTTACGATCCTAATATTCTGGTTGATATTGATACCCATGATGACGCCGGCGTGTACCGGGTGAATGACGACCTTGCACTAGTTTTTACCACCGATTTCTTCCCTCCGGTCTGCAGAGATCCTTATGAGTTCGGACAGATCGCAGCAGCCAACTCAATAAGCGACGTTTATGCAATGGGAGGTAAGCCTGTTCTGGCACTTAACATAATGATGTTTCCTTCTGCGAAACTCCCCATGGATGATTATGCGGCTATCCTGAAGGGAGGATTCGATAAGGCAACAGAAGCTGGCGTCAGAATTATTGGCGGGCATACTATCGATGATGTCACTCCGAAATACGGACTTGCGGTTATAGGGTATGTAAATCCAGGCAAAGTTATAACTAATGCCGGCGCCCGACCTGGTGATCTGCTTATTCTTACCAAGCCTATCGGAACCGGTGTAATAGTAGCGGCACAGCGGTTGGAGATGGCTGATGAGACGGACATTAATGAAGCAAAAAGATTAATGAAGCTTCTGAATAAGAGCGGGGCTGATGTTATGCAAAAATTTAACATAAAAGGAGCTACTGATATAACAGGTTTTGGCCTTGCCGGCCATTGTCTGAAAATGGCAAAAGCCAGCAGGGTTTCAATGACACTCAACCTGAAATCAGTTCCTCTTATTGGTAATGTTTACCGCCTCATTGATGATGGTTGCATCCCGGGGGCGGCTTACCGCAATCTTGAATATGCCGAGAAAGATACCTCATTTGGAACAGGACTAGACAATAATCTTAAAATGGCTGCTTTTGATCCACAGACTTCAGGAGGCCTTTTGATATGTGTACCGGAACTACATGCTCTGGAAATGGTTGATGAACTAAGGTCAGCTGGCTGCCTGTCAGCTACTATTATCGGTTCAGTAGCTGCCATGGGCGAAAAGCCGCTATCTCTGGTTGATTAATGATTCAGTCAAATACCGCCTCAAATACTCTTTGTTCCCTGGCATCGAAACACATTTTAATCTGTTCCCGGGTATTCCTTGAGGATGACAATAAGGGCAGGGAGTCTAATTCGAAAAAACCTGCTTCGAAGGTCTCGGAATTTTCTCTGAACTGCATATTTGTCAACTCGCACTCGACGAAAATCTTGTAAATGGTATACGGGAAGACCAGGTTGTTACGTCTGTTTCCATGATGAATAGCGATAATTCTTCTGGGAATTACCGTTGCACCTGCCTCTTCCAGACACTCTCTTTTTGCTGATTCTCCAACAGAAGTGTTTATGTCGGCATAGCCGCCGGGAAGAGACCATGCTCCGTCGGCTTTCTCCCTTACCATAAGTATTTTATTATTTTCGATGATTGCCGACCTGATATCGACCTTAGGTGTCTGATAACCTGTTTCAGAGGCAAAAAGATCCCTGACTTTTTCGTGACTGACACCGGTATGCTCATGCACTATGCTGATGGCAATATCTCTTACCTTCTGAAATCTCTCGAGATCGTATTTGTCCTGGGAGAAAGCAAGCCCGGCCTGTGCAATAGCCTGTAATTCAGTAGCCCACAGAAGCCATTTGTTTTCCATATTTAAAGTTTTTGGATTGTGAGTTATCGAAGTAAATTTTAATATAAAAATAAGCAAGTTTTTATATGGAGTTCATATAAAAGAATTTAAGCTTCAATTTTTACACGATTGAATCCCTGATTATTGTAACAATTACTTAATATTTATGAAATGGGTGTGTAATAATGTTATCTGACTTTTGTACCATGATAATAATTCAAACTAAAGAGATAAATATGAAGAAAATTTTTACAGTTGCAGTGTTAGCAGTGATGTCCGTTTACGGATTTTCACAGACACAAAAGCTTGACTCCCTGAAAGAGTCAATTGAGAATCATCAGGGCAAGTTGAATGCACTTGATGAAAGGGTACTGGTAAATGAATCTGATCTTGCCAAGCTAAATAAAATAAAAGTATCAGGTTACATTCAGTCACAGTGGGAATACTATGGTAAAGACCTTGTAAAGACCAATGAGCCTACAAATACATTTTATATAAGACGGGCAAGGATCAAGTTCACATATGAGCCTGCCGATGGAGTCAAATTTGTTCTGCAACCTGATTTCAGCACAGGAAACCTTTCACTCAAAGATGCTTATGCAATTGTCAATATACCTAAGCTTAATGGCTGGACAATCTGGGCCGGTCAGTTTAACAGGCCCGATTATGAAGTTGAGTATTCATCAAGTTCAAGAGAAACACTTGAGCGCTCGAGGCTCATCAGGGCTATCTATCCCGGAGAAAGGGAAGTAGGAGCAAAACTTGAGTATTCGGGAACCAATGTACCAGTTACTTTTCAGCTTATGGCCATGAATGGGAACTTTACTGGTGCCAATGCAAAAGATGTCGACAGCAAAAAAGATATTATGGCACGATTTGTTTATTCAGCGAAAATGCCCTCCGCCGGATTGGGTATAGATTTTGGAGTAAACGGTTATTTTGGTGGCAACAGGGCTAAAACCAATAAATATGTAAACGAGTCTAATGGAACTCTTGATAGTGTTAAGGTAGGAGATTATCTCAAAAAGCAGTGGTTTGGAGGTGAAATAAGGATTTATGCAGATGTTCTTGGCGGACTTGCTCTTAAAGGTGAATATATTGCCGGAACAAATTCAACACCCAGCATAATTGCCGCATCTTCGACAATGGCTCAGCTTAAGGCAAGCCCGAATACAGTTAGAAATTTTTCAGGATACTATCTCTATTTTGTTAAGAATTTGGGTCTGAAACATCAGTTTGTTGCAAAATACGATTTCTATGATCCAAATACCAAGCTTTCTGGCGATGCAGCAAAAAGTGAGATCTGGTATAAAACATTTACACTTGCATGGCAATATTACCTGAACGATAACATCAGGATATCCGCCCAGTATGAAATGCCCCAGAATGAGAAAAATGCTTCAATAAAGAACATAGCCGGTACATCTAATGTTCAGCTTAATGATAATACCTTTTCAGTAAGAGTACAGGCTAAATTCTGATAATAAATAAGTTAATGACAATATCAAACAAAAAATATAAAATGAAAATAAATAAAATATTCTCAATAATGCTGATAGCTGCCTCAATGGCCACAGCAACAGCATTTTCGCAGGCTAAAATAACAGTGAAAGGTTCTGATACCATGGTAATACTTGCCCAAAGATGGGCCGAGCTTTACATGAAAAGCAATCCTTCAGCCACTATCCAGGTGACAGGCGGTGGTTCAGGAGTTGGTATCACTGCACTCATAAACGGGACAACTGATATCTGCAACGCCAGTCGTCCAATGAAACAGACTGAAATCGAAAAGCTGAAAGCCAGATATAATACACTTGGTGTTCAGATACCTTGTGCGAAAGATGGTGTTACAATTTTCCTCAATGAGGCAAATAAGGTTGAGGCGCTTACTTTAAAGCAGCTCAGCGACATTTATACAGGTAAAATCAGGAACTGGAAAGAAGTTGGTGGAAATGATGCTGAGATAAGACTCTATGGTCGTGAAAACAGCTCAGGAACTTATACATATTTCCATGATGAGGTAGTTAAAGCTGATTATGCAGCATCTGTAGAATCGCTGCCAGGTACAGCTGCAGTAGTAAATGCAGTTAAAAAAGATGTGAACGGGATTGGTTATGGAGGAGCGGCTTATGCAGTTGGTGTGAAGCATGCAAAAGTAAAAAAGGATGCTAATGCTACAGCTTATCTCCCTACAGCAGAGTCGATTGGTAAAGGCGAATATCCTATTACACGTTTCCTTTATATGTATCTCAGGAATCGTCCGTCAGGAGAAACAAAAAAATATGTCGACTGGATTCTGAGTTCAGAAGGACAGATGATAGTTACGGAAGTTGGTTACTTCCCGGTTAAATAGGGTTTTTAAAGGTTAATTAATGGGTAATATGTCTTGCTTGTCAGAAATTCACTGGCAAGCTTGACATTTTATATTCAAGAATCACACAAATATGATGAAAAATCAGATTGGATCAGGGAAAAATGATCATAATCCACGGAATCCGGTTACATTCAGCAAAAGGAAATTCCGTTTTTCCGACTGGTTTGCCGAACAGGTAATCAGGGCAGTAGCATTTCTCGCAATAGCTATTGTAATTCTGATATTCATATTTGTTTTCCGTGAGGCCTTTCCAATATTCAGGATGGACCAAACCAAGACTTCGGCTTCGACAGAACTGGTCCAGGAAAATTATGGTGGAACAGAAACAGTCCCTTCTTCAACACCTCAGGAAAAAACCAAATCAGAGAGTCCTGAAATTCAGGTAACAACGATCGACAAACCATCATCAACTCTTTTGTCGAAAGCATGGATGCCTGTATCAGATAATCCGCGTTACGGCTTGATACCACTTTTTCTTGGCACCTTAAAGGTGACGCTCATTGCCCTGATCTTTGCTGCTCCCATCTCTATTCTTGCTGCTATTTATACGGCATTGTTTGCTAAACCCAGAGTTCGGGAGATTATAAAACCTGTAATTGAACTGCTTGCAGGATTTCCTTCAGTAGTAATAGGATTTTTTGCCCTTATGGTTTTGGCTACCATTTTTCAGGATATATTTCATTACGCAAGCAGGCTAAATAGTTTCGTTGGCGGAGTCGCCATGGCCCTTGCAGCAATACCAATAATCTACACCTTAACCGAAGATGCCCTTACCGCCGTTCCAAAAACTTATACCGAGGCCAGCCTGGGGCTTGGAGCAAGCAGAAGGCAGACAGCTTTTTATGTCGTATTGCCAACGGCGGTGCCCGGGATTTTTGCAGCTGTTGTCCTTGGTCTTGGCAGGATATTCGGAGAGACAATGATAGCACTTATGGCTACGGGTAATGCAGCAATGTCAGGTATAAACCCATTTGAATCGGTCAGAACGCTATCAGCTACTATTGGAGCTGAGATGGCTGAAGTAGTCTTTGGTGATACGCATTATAATGTTCTTTTCCTCATTGGGTCACTGCTCTTTATCTTCACTTTTGCACTTAATGCCCTGGCGGAGTTCTATATTAAAAATATGGTGGTAAGGCGTTATCAATCAAAGAAATAATTATTTTTCTGAAATGAATAGAAATATTAAGGATTCTGTAATAGAAGGAATAACTCTGGTTTCAGTTCTTGTAATTATATTGGTTATAGTTTCGATACTTGCCGTAACCGTGGTTGGTGGGTGGAAGTCGCTGAACTGGTCATTCCTGTCAGAGTTTCCAAAAGATGGAATGACAAAGGGAGGGATTTTTCCGGCAATAGTAGGCACGGCAGTTATGACAATAATAATGGCTGTAGCTGCTGTTCCTTTTGGTGTGATAACGGCCATCTACCTCGCAGAATATGCCAATGAAAAATCTATCATGGCTAAGACAATACGGTTTGCTGTAAAGACTCTTGCAGTAGTTCCTTCTATTATTTTCGGATTATTCGGACTGGGATTCTTTATCGGGTTCATTGGCAAAAATATGGACGGCTTATTGAATGGGGGGGAACTACGTTGGGGACAACCTAATATTTTATGGGCAAGCCTTACTATGGCACTTCTGACTCTTCCTGTCGTGATTGTAGCGGTTGAAGAGGCAATAAGAACTATCCCGAGGGAGATGCGCGAGGCAAGCCTTGCCCTGGGAGCCACAAAATGGCAGACAATCAAAAAAGTTGTGCTGCCCGGATCCGTATCGGGAATATTAACAGGCACAATTCTTGCAGTAAGCCGCGGAGCAGGTGAGGTCGCCCCCATCCTTTTTACCGGTGCAGCCTACTTCCTTTCCGATATTCCCCATTCCCTGAGTGACCAGTTTATGTCATTAGGATATCACATTTATATTATGTCGACCCAATCTTCAAATGTCGACGCAACACTTCCAATACAATTCGCAACAACCCTGGTTTTGTTACTGCTGACATTTTCACTTAATGCCATAGCGGTTGTAATAAGATACAGAATAAGAAAAAATGCTAAATAATTATCTTTTCATGGACGAAATAAAAGTTAAGGTTAAGGATCTTTCTCTTTATTATGGAGCCAGTCAGGCCCTTAAGAAAATATCAATGGAAATTCCGGAGAAGAAGGTAACAGCCTTCATCGGACCCTCCGGATGCGGTAAATCGACCTTTCTCAGGACGCTCAACAGAATGAATGATCTGATCGATAATGTTACGATTGAAGGAGAAGTAATAATTGATAATACTAATATTTACGACAAAAATATTGATGTAGTTAATCTGCGCAAAAAGGTTGGAATGATATTCCAGAAGTCCAATCCCTTTGCAAAGTCGGTATATGACAATATTGCATTTGGCCCTCGTATCAACGGAATAAAGCAGAAAAGCGTTCTCGATGAGATAGTTGAACGTTCGCTTCGACAGGCTGCTATATGGGATGAGATTAAAGACCGGCTTTTCAACTCAGCACTTGGTTTATCAGGAGGACAGCAGCAACGACTTTGCATTGCCCGCACTCTCGCAGTGAATCCGGAAATAATTCTGATGGATGAGCCTGCAAGTGCCCTTGATCCGATTTCTACTTCGAAAATAGAAGAGCTGATTCAGGAACTGAAAAAGGAATACACGATTATAATCGTTACTCATAATATGCAGCAGGCTGCCCGGACAAGCGATTTAACCGCTTTCTTTTATATGGGTGACCTGGTTGAGATGAACAAAACAGAGATTATCTTCTCGAATCCTGCAAAGAAACAGACTGAAGATTATATCTCGGGGCGTTTCGGTTAGCCCCGTATTTTATTTTGGAAGTGAGAATATGAATTCAAGTCCGCCGCCAATCCTGTTCCTGACCTGAATATCACCTTTATGAAGAAGTATTGCATTTTTAACAATAGCTAAGCCGAGGCCTGTTCCTCCACTTTTTCTTGACCGTCCTGAATCAATCCTGTAAAACCTTTCAAATACCCTTCCAAGATGTTCTTCAGGAATTCCAATTCCATTATCGGAAAATGAGAAATGACAATATTTTTCGTCCTCACGATACATCGATATAACAATTTTTGATCGGCTACCAGCATAATTGACTGAGTTCTCCAAAAGATTCTGGAAGATAGAAGTAATCAGTGATCTGTTTCCGGTAATAGTCACTTCGTCAGGTACAATGACCTCCATATTCATCTCCCTTGACTTTATAGAGGAGATGAAGTTATCTTTTACCTCTGTAATAATTTCCTTTATGTTAATTTTGTCTTTAGGGAAAGTACTGCCGGCCTCTTCAATTTTATTAATTACTACAATATCGTTAATAAGTCCTGTAAGACGGTCAGCCTGGGCGAGTGCTTTTTCAAGAAAGTACTTTTGTTTTTCCTGCTCCATGGCTGGATCGTTTAGAAGTGTTTCGATATATCCCTTAACAGACGAAACGGGAGTTTTAAGCTCGTGAGCAATATTGGAAGTCATCTCCTGCTTGATAAGCCGGTTTTTCTCCATGGCGGTCATATCGCTAAGTATCACTTCAAAACTGTAATCGTGGAAAATAACACAAAGAACCCTGAAGAATTTCCCGTTTTTACTTATATTATACTCTGCCTTAGGTAAATCGGATGATTTGATCTCTGTGTCCCTGTGTTTATCAATAAAATCAAGGACCTGATCAAACTCCTGTATCTTAAAAAAATTAGATGAGGAAATGGTAAGCTCGCCAGAGATAATATTCATGAACTGGATGAAATGGTTGTTGGTAAGGATTTTTGTCTTGTCTTTTGAAAAGAAGGCAATCCCTTCATTGAGGGCATTCAGATGGCTGAAGAGCTTTTCCTTCTCATTTGCCAGCTCGTTTTGGGTATTAAGCATCCTTTTATAGATATCGATAATCTCTTCACCTATGATTCCAAGTTCATTCCTTGGAAAACCAGAATCAAAATCTATTTTTTCATTATTTGAGACACTGATGGCGAAGTCTTTAAGCTTCGTGACCGACTTGGCAAATTTATTGGTAACTGCCAGGAGAACAAGCCATATTGCTATGAATGCCAGGATAATCACGATAAGGAAATATTTTCTGGCTGTAAGAAAATTCACAACCTTGATATCATATACCACTGCCGCCCTGATGTAGTATTTTTTGTAATACTTGGCAAAATAGTAATAGTCGATTCCAGTTGTTCCTGATTTTCTTACTGAAGCTCCAAAATCTGAATATAGCGATTCGTTTATCTCAGGACGTCCTTTATGATTTTCCATCGATTTCCAATCATGTACAGAGCTGTCATAAAAAACCTCACCATTACTATTAACCACCGTAACACGGAGGTTTTCCTTAGGGAGCAGTCTGACAATCGAATCGGTAAGGACCCAGTTTCCTTTTTCATAAATCGAGTTTACTCTGATATAATTATCAACAACTTTTGTAATCTTGTCGAGCTCATCATTGAGTGTCGATATCCTGAAATCTTTTTCACGTTTGTAGAGATAGCCCAGTATCAGGAGGGTAAAGAGGACAAAGACTGATGAATAGTAAATGAAAAGAATGTTCCTGAATTTATTCCTTGTGATCATAATTCTGAAAATAGCTGATTAGAGTTCAAAAAAGTAACCATATCCGGTCTTGTTTCTGAGGGAATGACCGTAGGGGCCAAGCTTGGTTCTGAGCCTTGTGATATTAACATCCACAGTCCTTTCGGTCACAATAATATCATGTCCCCAGATTCTGTTCAAAAGATCTTCCCTTGAAAAGACCTGTCCCTGATTTTCGAGAAGCACCTTTAGTATTTCATATTCCTTTTTAGTAAGTTCAATACGCTCATCGTTAATTATCAATCTCTTGCGTACAGTGTCGAGATCGATACCATTGAACTGGAGGATTGACCTTTTATTAACTTTGTCGGCATATGATCGTTTCAATACGGCACGAATCCTTGCCGCCAGCTCATTAACTGAAAAAGGTTTAGAAATATAATCGTCAGCCCCAAGACTAAAGCCCGTCAGGATATCATTTTCTGTGTCTTTTGCTGTTAGAAATATTACCGGGACATCAATATTCATCTCTTTCCTGAGTTTGTCAGCTAGTTTGAAACCTGACATTGTGCCCATCATTACATCGAGAAGAATCAGATCGAAACTTTCAAGCTCCTTTTTTAATGCATCTTCAGCGGAATGTGCAACTTCAGTCTGATAACCCTGATTGATCAGATTGTATTGAAGTATTTCACACAGGTCCTCTTCATCGTCGACAATAAGAATCCTCTTTCCCCTGAGCTCCATATTTAATAAGGATTATATTATATCGGTATTTGTTGACAGATCAGATTCAAGATCCGTGTGTCTGATATCTGTACCCTGCATTGAATAGATCGAAGCCTCAGCAATGTTTGTAGCGTGGTCTGCTATCCTTTCAATATTTGATATAACTGATTTAAGGTCGACATAACTAAGGAGCATTTCCCTGTGCCTGTCGCTGAGATTCGACCTGGAGATACTGTTAACCAACAGTTTCCTGTTCATTTCATCCACTATTTCATCATTTTTAATGGTCCAGACTGCATATTTGTCGTCATTATTAATGAACGAAAGGAGAGAACATTCGACCATTGATGTGCTCGAGAGAAGCATAGTATTGATGACCCCGGCCATCGCCTTATACTCTTCGCTGTTCTTAATATTTTCCATTGAATGGAGAATATTGATAACCATGTCGCCGACACGTTCAAGATTAATGCTCATCCTGTACATGGCAACAAGTTTTCTGATGTCAGATGCAACAGGCTGATACAGAACTATCGAGTTGATAAACTTTTCACTTAAAAGGACTTCAAATTTATCAATCCTGTATTCATTTTCTTCGAGTTCCAGCCTGATTTTCTCCTTTGATTCATCCTCTGAGGAAGACATATATTTTTCAAGCAGTTTCAGCTGGGCGAGAATGGTATCAGCCATCTCTTCAAATGATCTAATAATATCGAGTATTGACTCTTCCCTCTTTGTCTTCATCTCTGTTAAAATTACCTTTCTTATGATGGAATATTCAAGTGCAAATATTTAATCTTCTCCAAATTGCAAATTTACTCTCATTTAATGTTAAAGTAATCAGATATTTGTTACTTATTTGTTACAATTTGGTTACCAAACATGCGAAGTTATTAAATATCAGTATTCAAAACCACGTAATGTTCCATAAAACATTTTCTGCTGATTTTACTGCTGAAGAATAATTTATAAATTGCGTCGCTAATTTACACATATGAAAAAGTCAATATTTTTTCTGATCTCTGCAATCCTGTTCCAGTCAGGAACCACTATTCTCTCACAGACTTTTATCCGGCCTAATTATGCTCTTAAGAGTCATCCTACTCTCGAGATAAAAAAGGTTGAGCTGACACCATCTGCCACAAAAGTATGGATGACCATTGAAAATAGAATTGAGGGTGGCGCTTTTTGCGCTGACAGGAATATTTATATCGTTTATCCCGATGGTTCCAGGCTTGATTTGATCTCTTCAAGCGGAATTCCTGTCTGTCCCGATTCATATAAGTTTAAGGCGCCGGGAGAAAAACTTGATTTTGTTCTTACATTTTCCCGGATGCTGGAGGGAACTAAATGGTTTGACCTTATTGAGGATTGTTCGGATAATTGTTTTTCATTTTATGGAGTTCTGCTCGATGAGGAGTTAAACCGGAAGATTGACGAAGCATTTTCGCTGGCTGAAGGAAATCAGCCTTCTGCTGCACTTATAAATTTTATTAAGCTTGCCGACGAAAAAATCAACAAAAGCGATGCGCTCGAAGGCCTTCTATACCTGAATATTATTAAGTTATCGGCAGAAACAGGTAACAAAGCACGCGAAGCCGAATGGTATTACAGGCTTCAAGTATCGGGAATCCATGAAGCTAAGCGCTACATAAAATACCTTAATGATCAGGGTATTAAGTACTAATCCGGTTAATAGCTTCCTGTAAGTATTTGCAGATCCGACAAGGCTATTCTGAAATTGAGCCTTGCTGCGAAATAGTCCGATTCGGCTTTTGCCAGGGTAGCTTTCGCGGTCAAAAGGTCTGATTCAAGATTCAAACCCGATAAACGTCGGTCGCCCTGTATCCTGTAATCTTCCCGCCGGTATTCGACAAGCCTGTAGGCGACTGAAATTAATTCCGCTGATTGTTTGAGTTTACGATGGGCTTTTGCAATGTCGTTCCTTATCTGATCCCTTGTATTTGCCAGGTTTACCTCAGCCTGTTTTTCAATGAAGACCCTTTGTCGCTGAATAGTGCGGTTCGAAAAGGCATCCTGTATATTCCATTTTAGGGAAGCGCCTATGAACGTATTATTTGAAGGATATAAATTATTTCCCTCCTGATATGTATAACCGCCAAGAAGACCGAAGTCGGGAATGTAGCCAAAATTGCTTGCCCTGATTGACTCTGTAGCTTTGATTTGAGATAATGAGGCTAATCTCAGATCATTGTTTCCAGTCTCGGCCTTAATCATTGATGAGTCGGGCGCTGGCAGAGTTTCGACTTTGTCATTAAAAGAAACCGTTTCGGGAATTAATATAGTTGAAGGATCAGATCCGGTCAGCCTTTTCAGGTCATCATTAAGATCATCATATTGAATCTTAAGCTTAAGCAGGTTTTGTTCTTCATCGGCTGCTGAAGCTGAAAGCCCTATCCTGTTCGATTCCAGTGTCTTTCCTGCTGATACGGCATTTTCGGCATCTGATAGTTTTGATTTTGCAAGGGACGATTTGATTTCAGCCTCTTCGATCTGTTTCAGTAGAATAAGAAGTCCGTAGTAGATTTTTTCAACCGACTGTTTTACCTGAAAAACTGCTTTCTTCTCTTCAGCCGATGCAAGCTGCATCTCAGTTCGGGATATTTTAACGCCTGTATTGATTTTTGCAATCTGCGAAACAGGCTGATAAAATGTAAGGCCTGCATTATATATACTGTGCTTTCCCATTTCGAGCCGATAGTCGGTAGGAGGGAGTTTTATTACATTTGTCCCAAGCGGCAGCTGGCCAAAGGAACCCTGAAGTATTGTTATAGCCGGCAGATTAGTATTATACTGGTAGGTACCGATGGCAGAAACTGTCGGGAAAAATTTTACAATATCCTCGTTAATTTTGTTACGTTTTTCTTCAACCTGATACCTTCTTACATTCAGCAGGTGATTGTTTTTCAAGGCAAGTTCGAATGCCTGTTCGAGGGTAATGTTAGCCGAACTTTGGGCTGAAATTATCGGATTACCCGAAAACAGAGCGAAAAGTAACAACAGGATTAGCTTTGCCGATTTTTTAGTTCTCACTATTATTCTGATTACTTGTTAAATAGATCTCTTTTTTATCCCCGGGTTTGATTGCAGCAATATATAATACCGGGATTGTGAGGGTTGAAATTATCATCGACCATATGACCCCGAAGGCAATGACGCTTGCAAGCGGGCTCCAGAGCGGTGAGCCTGATAAAATCATTGGCAGCACACCAATAGCCGCAGCCATGGCAGTAAGGAAGATTGGCCGGAGTCTTCTTTTGCCTGCTTCAAAAGCTGCGGTCGGGATGTCGAGACCTTTTTCTATCAGCTCATTGGTATGGTCAATCAGAATAATTGCATTACGAACAACAATGCCGGATAAACTAATAAGTCCGACAAATGAGGTGAATCCGAAATCATTTCCCGTAATAAACAGTCCGAAAATTGCGCCGAAAAGGCTAAGTGGGATGGTAAGCATAACCAGACCTACTTCTTTAAGCTTCCTGAACTGGAACAGCAGCACAATGAATATTGCTATAAGGCTTATAACTAAAGCGATAGCCATATGGCCATAGGTCTCGCTCTTGTTTGCCTGCTCGCCTCCGAATTCGATTCTGTAGCCAACAGGCAATTTAAGCTCCGCCAGTTTAGTTTTGACAGAATTCAAAAGTTCAGAGGGAAGAATTCCATTCTTTGTTTCACTCTGAATGGTCAGGGTGCGGACCCCATTTCTATGGTTAATCCTTCCGGGTTGCCATTCGGATTCAAGGGTGGCAATCTGCCTGAACGGTATTTTTGAACCTGTTACAGGCGACTGCAGGTACATATTTTCAAGATCGCTGATATTATGCCGCTCTTCCTCATTCAGTCTTAACACAATATCGAGCGGCTTATTCCCTTCATACATAGTTGAAACGGCATATCCTGAAAAACCGGTATATACCATTTTTGAGATGTTTTCAGATGTAAAACCAAGGCGCGCAGCTTCATCTTTAAGATGGACCTTCAGTCCATAGTAATCCTCCATGAAATCAGATCGTACCATGTTGCTGCCTTTTGCTGCCCTGAGTATATTTGCAACCTCATCGCCGATTTGTTTAAGCACCGGAATATCATCGCCTGAAATCCTGATTTCGACAGGTGCAGCCAGTGGTTGTCCCTGCTGCATAAGCTTGGCATGAGGCCTGCCCTCGGGAACTATCCTGTCGAGATTGGCAGTAAGTTCATTGTACAATTCCGCAGTAGCTTTGATATCAGTTGTGTTTATAAGAATCTGGGCATAGTTTGTGGCAGGCATCTCCTGTGAGTAGTTGTAGTAAAACCGGGGTGCGCTTCTTCCAACGAAGGTGGCATACGATTTAATTCTGGTGTCATTTTTAAGCCTTTTTTCAACTCTCAGAATAGCCTCTTCTGTCTTTTCGAGCCTGGTGCCGGTTGGCATCCAGAGTTCTACCGTAAACTGGTTTCTTTCGGCTTCAGGAAAAAATTTATGCCTGATGCCCGTCTTAAACAGGATAGCAGCGAACAGTATAGTAGCAAGGCTCCCGTATATGGTAATTTTCGAATGACGCAGGCACCATTCTATCGACCTGTTGTATCCGGCCTGCATATAATCGAGAATTGAATTTTTCTTTTTATCCAGCTCTCTTTTTGGACTCTGGTCATGCAAGCCCTTCCTGATAAAAACATAACAAAGAAGCGGAGTCAGGAACATTGCAACAAGAAAAGATGATGAAAGGGCTATTGTGACAGTCAATGGGAGGGCCCTGATAAATTCTCCAATAGCACCCGTTAGTATTACCAGCGGAAGGAACGATCCGATGATTGTAATTGTTGCTGTAAGAACCGGCACAACCAGGTCGGTGGCACTCCGCCAGGCAGCGGTCCACCGGTCATTGCCCTTGTCGAGAAGTTCCACATAGTTGTCGGCGATAACAATGGCATCATCGACAACCATCCCAAGAACTACAATCAGAGAAGCCAGAGAAACCTGCTGCAGTTCAATGCCAAGGATATGCATCATGGCAAAGGTCACCGAGATAGTCATGGGGATAGCGGTTGCAGCGACTGCCGCAATCGGGAAGGGAAGAAGGAGTACCACAACAATTATTACTGAGATGATCGCCAGAAGAAACTCCCTCAGGAATTCTGAGATATTTTTGTCAACAATCTGAGGCTGATTAATGATGGTGGTAAGTTTAATATTGGAGGGAAGACGTGAAGCAAATTCACTTACCATGTTGTCAATCTCTTTGCCTGTTTTTACTATATTCTTACCCTCATGCATCTGAATAGTAAGAAGCAGAGCATTTGTGCCGTTAATGCTGATTTTCGAAGCGGGTTCTGAATAAGCCCTGCTGACATTGGCAATATCTCCTATCTTTACAGTTGCTCCTGTTTTTGAAGAACCAACAATCTGATCTCTTATCTCTGACTCACTCTGGTAATAACCTCCGGTGTGAAGTGTCGTGACATTATTTTCACTTTTGATTTCACCCGAAGGAAAAAGAGTATTCTGAGATTGCAGCACCTTAATGGCCTGGGCAATGCTGATGTCGAACTGGGCAAGTTTTTCCGAGCTGAATGTGATGTTTATCTGTTCTTTCTGTTCCCCCGTGATTTTTAACTTTGAGACAGCTTCAATGGTCCGGAGACGGTCCTCCAGCTTCGAAATATAATCTTTCATTACTGTATTGCCCGCATCGGGGCTTTCAATTCCTATAACCATCGATTCAGTGTCGCCGAAGTCGGAATTGATCACCGGGCCCTTTACACCAGCAGGAAGATCGATGGCTTTTGCCATAAGCATCTGATGCCTAAGCTTATTCCAGAATATATCAGGATTCCTGATGTTGTCTTCGATATAGACGTGAACAACCACCATCCCGTCGGAGGTAACCGAATAGGTCTTATCTTTTTTTACCTCTTCATACTGGAAAAGATAATCTTCCAGTTTATGTGTCACCTGGTCTTCGACCATTGCGGCATCCGCACCCGGGAAATATGCTATAACAAGCCCGGCAGGTATTGTAATTTTAGGATCCTCCCGTCGGGGCATATTAACCAGCGAATTAATACCCATGGCAAACATAAGGAACAGGACCGACAGGGTAACCTGTTTGTATTTAAGCGAAGCTTTTACAAAGTTCATGGCCCTATTTATTAAAGATGACAGATGATCCGTCGACAAGGTTTTGCTGGCCGCCGGTAACAATGATGTCATTAACGTTAAGCCCTGAAGTAATTTCAATCCTGTCGTTTAGCATCTTTCCGCAGCTTACATTTCTCCTGAAGGCCTTTCCCTGAGCTTTATCGGCTATAAAAACATAGCTCTGGTTGTTAAAGTCGTGGAGAAGGGCTTCCACAGGAATGGCGATTACCTGCTCCTTTCGTAAAGATGAAACCAATACCTCTGCAATCATACCGGGTCTTATAAGCATCCCCGGATTTTCGACTTCTATTTTAACTGAAAAAGCCCGTGCAGCAACATCTGCCGCAGAGCCGACCTCGATTATTTTTCCGCTTACAGTATCATTCAGGGCCGATACAATAACTCTTGTCTGCTGACCTATTGAAATGTTGTGAAGTTCATTTTCAGGAATGAAGGCGTTGACTTTTATTTTCCGGATGTCGGAGACCACAAAAAGGGGTAATCCGGTTCCGGTTATCTCTCCGGTTTCACACAATTTTCTTAATAGAACTCCATCGAATGGAGAAAATAATTTCGTGTCTGACAGGTTTTTGGCCTGAAGTTTTTGTTGAGCCCTAGCCAGCTGCAGCGCTGAGCTTATTTTCACAAAATCGCTCTCAGTCAGGCTGTTTTTATCGTGCATTAGTTTCAGCCTGTCAAATTCATCCTGCACCTGGTTAACCTGAATGTCAGCAAGTTCCTTTGCTATTGAATAGCTTACAGCATCAAGGCTTGACAGCAATTCCCCTTTTTTGACTTTGTCTCCTTCATTTGCAGCAATGAAATCAATCTTTCCTGCCACCATAAATCCCAGCCTGACAGTTTTAAAGCCTTCAATATTCCCGCTCAATGAAATATCCCTTGATCTGTTTATCTTTTCGACAGGAGCCGTCACAACAGGAATTCCCGGATCATTATCAGGCGGATTGTTGGTGTGGGCAGTGCAGCTACATAATGTAATGATTGTTAATAGGGTAAGCCCGGTCTTTTTGTTTGCCATTTTTTCTTCTTAATTGTGCACTATTTTAAATACCAATTCAGGATTACTGCCTAAGCACAGCTTTGGTTTGCATTATACATTAGCCGATGAAGTTCAAGACGTAAATTTAGTCAAGGGCACAAAATAAAAAAGAGGCTGTAGGTATAATTTACAGCCTCTTTTTAGTATATTTTTTGATCGTTATCCTCTCATGAAATTCCACCTATCCCTTTTTCCTATGTACGATTATCCGATTTGGGCAGAAATCCCAGTCCGCCTACAAAAGGAATCCCTATTGGTTTGTCTAAGGAGTTGGTGTCCGGTTTAACATGATTTTTCAGCCTTGTATTAAGCTTCAATACCCACATTAAAATAAAATTCCACCTGCATACCTAAGTATTCCATTATTGTTTTCTTTTCCTAACCAATATTCAGTTTTTATATAAATACCAAATGAGCGGGTTATATGAATTGGCAGTGTTATTCCAGCAATGCCTGTATAATAATCTATTTCTTTGTTTGAAGTACTTGTAGATGATAAGCCATTCTCCGTATATGTTTTCACACCAACACCGCCATGTATAATAAAATCCAACGGATAAGGAATTCTGAGGCCAACTTGAAGGCCATAACCTATAGCATTAGGTGTACCTGAAATCGTTGCTATCTGTATTGGATTCAATTGTGAGATGGACGCTAAAAGAACTACATGTTCTTTACCAATTAATAGCTCACCACCATATTTTTCTCCTTCATTTGCACCAATATAGCCTAATCCAACAATGAAAGCTTTTCTTAATACTGTACT
>CAIPJU010000601.1 GCA_903865465.1 uncultured Bacteroidota bacterium | reverse complement strand
CCGAATTCCTTCAGTCTGGGCACTGCCTCAGCAGAGGGACGGGTTTCGTTAAGAACTGTTCTTCTCAAGGGATATGATGACTCGGGTTTTACCTTTTTCACCAATTACAACAGCCGTAAATTCCTCGATCTGTCAGGCAACCATATGTCTGCGATGCTTTTCTACTGGCAGGAATGTAAAAGACAAATAAGGATTGAAGGGCCGGTAATAAAGCTTTCTGAGGAAGAATCAGAAATGTATTTTGTTTCACGTCCAAGGGAGAGCCAGCTTTCTGCCTGGGCAAGTGAACAGAGTTCAGTAATACCCGACCGTCAATATCTTGAGAAGAGGTACGAATCATTTAAATCGCGGTTTAACGGAATGGCTGTTCAACGTCCGCCCTACTGGGGAGGATTAAAACTCCTCCCCGACCGGTTTGAGTTCTGGCAGGACGGTGATTTCAGGCTTCACGACCGGATCTCATATACCAAATTAAACAGCCTTTGGAAAATTGAACGTCTGGCTCCCTGACCTATTTTCCTAGTGGACTCAGGGATCTTTGCCCTAAGAAAAAAATTTGAATTATTTAAACCTGTCGAAGAGAAAAATTTTGGAAATATTTTGCCCTTTTTAATTACGTTTGAGAGTTTTAAAAAGATTGCATAATGAGCCCTCTTCTTCTTTTTGTAATAATCCTCGCCTATTTTTCAATATTGATGGTTATTTCGCATTTTGCTTCGCGACATGTTCACGATTCAACTTTCTTCGATGGAGATAGGGCATCGCCATGGTTTCTGGTTGCTTTCGGTATGATCGGCTCGGGGATTTCAGCAGTCTCCCTCGTCTCAATTCCGGGTAACGTAGGCAATAATAACCTTTACTACTTCCAGTTTATTCTCGGTACCATTGTTGGTTACCTCTTTATTGCCTTTGTACTTACTCCTATTTATTACCGGCTTAAACTTGTTTCAATCTATACTTATCTTAACATAAGGTTCGGAAACATAACCTACAAAACAGGCTCTCTGTTCTTCCTTGTATCACAGTCATTTGGAGCAGCACTGAGGCTGCTGCTTTCAATTAAAATCCTTCAGTATGCCTTCTTTGATGCCTTGCATATCCCTTACTTCATTACCATTATTGTTGTATTAATATTAATATGGCTCTATACCAACAAATCGGGGATTAAAACCATTGTCTGGACCGATGCCCTCCAGTCGCTCTTCCTGATAACTGTTATTATAATATCAATCTGGAGCATCAAACATTCTCTTAACCTCTCGCTTTCAGGAATGGCATCTGAAGTGGTGAACCATAAATATGCAAAATTCTTCGACTGGGATTTTCATTCCGGGTCTAACTTCTTCAAACAGTTTATTTCGGGGCTTCTGATTACTGTTGCCCTCGTAGGCCTCGACCAGAGTATGATGCAGAAAACCCTTACAGTAAGAAATGCTAAGGATGCCAAGAAAAATGTTCTCACTTTCAGTTTTTTCATCGCCTTTGCTCAAACCTTATTCCTCGGCCTTGGGATTCTGATTTACCTCTATGCTGAACGGTACGGCATTAAGCTCACAATGCAGGATGGTCATTTTACAAATACCGATGACCTCTACCCCCTTCTTACACTTCATTATTTCGGAAAGATAGGTGCTATTGCTTTCCTCATCGGAGTGATAGCTTCAACATTCGCCAGTATTGATTCATGCATTGCAGCCCTGACAACGGCTTTCAGCTACGATTTCATGGATATTGAAAATCGTCCCCACGAATCGAAAAAGAGGATCAAAAACAATGTCCTCCTTGGTGTAAACGTTGTCATGTTCCTGATTGTAATGTTATTCTGGAATAGTCAGGGAGCAATTATAAACACCATTTTCAAAATTGCCGGCTATACCTACGGACCTATTTTGGGCCTGTACCTGACCGGATTGTTCACAAAAATAAAATTCACCGAAAAACTGGTGCCGGTAGCCTGCATATCGGCTGCAGCATTGACTTATCTGTTGAATATATATTTTATCAAAGCTTTTCATTTCGATTTCGGGTTTATGAATATTTTTGTAAATGCTTTATTGACAATACTGTTCCTTTTTATAATAAAGAGAAAGAATAATGAAGCCTGATGATGAATTGAAATTCTCCCTTACCACCGACCCGGAAATAAAAGATTCCTGTGCCGCTATTATGTCGCGTACTGACCCATGGATCACTCTCGGCATGGATTTCGCACAATGCCGTCCAGCCTTTGAAGGCGAATGCAAAGAGATCTGGATTGCAGAATCAGGGAATGAACTTGCGGGCTTTGTCATTATGCAAACCGGCGGAACTTTTTCAGGCTACATCCAGACGATCTGTATTGCTGAGGGCTTCCGAGGAAAAGGGATAGGTACCAGCCTCCTGGAGTTTTGTGAAAAGAGGATCCTGAAATATTCGCCCAACGTATTTATTTGCGTCTCTTCTTTCAACCAGGGAGCTGCCAGGCTCTATTACAAATTCGGGTTTGAACTCATTGGTGAGCTCGAAAACTTTGTGAAAGAAGGATTTACGGAACTTCTTCTCAGGAAGACAGTTGGTCCGCGTTCAGGTTATACAGGTCAAAAATAATTATCTGCCATG
>CAIPJU010000600.1 GCA_903865465.1 uncultured Bacteroidota bacterium | reverse complement strand
TTATTATTATCCTTATGCATCTTAACTCCTCCTCATTATAAAAATAGTGATCATTTGAGGGGAGTATAAAAAAGTTGCGATAGTTCTCCAGATTAAGACTCTTCAGGTAGCTGAAAAAGTTCCTTCCAACCTCTGCGGTGAGGCTGAAATTGACCGGGCTATAACCCGACTTCCCATAAAAATTCTTTATTCCGAAGTTCTTTGTCCCAAAATGATTATGATTAGAATTATAGTTTTTATTTATTTCAGATTTATTATCCATAGCCTTTCGAATTTAGTCCATATTACATTTACAACTAATCATTTAATGAATAAGTCATTTTGAAAATTGGTAAATAATTGTTGTATCTCAATTACAAGTATCAGTAACAATAATTAAGAGGGAAAGTTTTAAAATTACCAAAAGCCAAAGGATAAATCCTGAATGAGGTTTTTGAAAATACAAGGTCAATCTTTTTCGTGCGGTATGTAAATTACCAGAAATTCTGACTTCCTTTTCATCCCGGTGAAGTGCTGAGTTACAAAAAAAGAGATATTTTACAGCTGATTTGAGTCACATTAATGACATGAAGAGATTTACAAGTATAGATACTACGAGGGGGCTGGTAATGATAATTATGGCGCTTGACCATGTACGCGATTTCATGCACACTGGCTCAATGAGCGATAGTCCGACCAACTTACAAACTACAACACCCCTGTTATTCTTTACCCGTTGGATAACTCATCTCTGCGCCCCGACCTTTGTTTTTCTGGCCGGAACATCGGCATATATATCAGTTAAGCGACAGAATAACCTGGCGGAAAGCAGAAGGTTCCTTCTTACAAGGGGACTATGGCTTCTTCTGCTTGAAATCACATTAATAAACCTTGCTCTCTGGTTTGATATCCACTTCAGACTGATGCTTATGGAAGTAATTTCCGCTATTGGCCTGAGCTTTATTGTTCTCTCTTTTATGCTCCGCCTGCCATCACGACTTACCGGGGTGATAGGAATTCTTATCGTCTTCAGTCATAACCTCTTTCAGGGGATTCCGCTTCCTTCAAACCATTTTGCTGTTTTCATTTCTTCAGTTTTGTTTTATCCCAACCTGATTCCTCTTCCCGCAGGCCATTCATTCTTCTCAGCATATCCTTTGGTACCATGGCTTGGGATCATGCTTACTGGCTTTTCATGCGGTGAGCTCTTTGATCTGGCGCCTGAAAAGAGGAAAAAAATCTATCTTACCGGAGGAGTGGGAATCTTATCATTATTCATTATTTTAAGGTTCGTGGATATTTACGGCGATCCTTCGCTATGGAAGACTCAGAAGTCTGCCATGTTTACTTTTCTTTCCTTTTTAAATGTAACTAAATACCCTCCATCCCTCTTATTTTCCCTGTTATTTATTGGAATAGCATTTCTTCTGCTCTTCCTGACCGAAAACAGGGAGAACAGGTTCACTAAAATTTGTTCAACCTATGGCAGGGTTCCTCTCTTCTTTTTTATTGCTCATCTCTATGTAATACACCTGACAATGTTCATTATGCTGTATATACAGGGATTCCATTCCGGAGATTTCCTTTTCGGTCCTTTCAAAAACGGGAGACCCGAACATGGAGGAGGTGTTAATCTTGCAGTTATCTACCTCCTTTGGATTGCAATAGTGATATTGTTTTTCCCACTGTGCCAATGGTTTGGAAATTACCGGAAGATGCATCCTGAGAACAAGTTCTTAAGGTATATCTGATTGCAGATAAATTAATTACCAGTATGACTCCTCCGTCAGACATTTAAAATTTGTATATTTTAGCCGATTTAATACCTTTATCAGTAATTAATTCCTGTTGGACTTTCTAATAATATTAAACTAATCCCCATACCGATGAAAACATCAAGAAGAACATTTGTAAAGTCAGGTGCAATGATAGCCCTTGGAACTACCTTACTCCCCCGTTCGGTCTTTGCAGCAGCCGGTCAGAATATTGTAGTCGGGCTCCAGTTGTATTCAGTACGTGATGATATGAAAACAGATCCCCTGGGAACTCTGAAGAAGCTGGCCGCTATGGGATATAAAGTTGTTGAGCATGCCGGATATTCCGATCGTAAATTCTATGGATACACCCCTGCTGAATTTAAAAAGATACTAATTGACCTGGGAATGAAAATGTACAGCGGACACGTTGATTTTGGGTTCCAGGCCTGGGATGCCACAAAAAAGGATTTCACCGATACCTGGAAGCATACGGTCGAAGATGCAGCATTTATGGGACAGAAATTTGTTCTCACACCCGAACTTGACGACAAGGCACAGAAGGATTATGATACCCTTCTTAAGGTTATTGACCTCTGGAACAAATGTGGCGCACTTTGCATGAAACATGGAATGAAATTCGGATATCACGATGATTTCAATGAAGATGTTGTAATGCATGATATGAAAATTTACGATATCGTCATGAAGTATTCCGATCCGAAGCTGACAGTTCAGCAATTTGACATTGCCAATCTCTATAATGCTGCAGGGACCGATCCTATCGACATCATAAAGGCATATCCCGGTAGGTTTGAGACCCTTCATATCAAGGACGTCTTGAAGGAGAAGAATAAAGATAACAGCCACGACAGTACAGTTCTCGGAAAAGGAGTTCTCAATATAAAGGAGCTACTTCCACTTGCAGTTAAAAACGGAGCCTGGCTTCTGATCATTGAACAGGAGGCCTACCAGAATGAAAGCCCTATTGATTGTGTTAAAGATGACCTCGCTGCCATGAAAAATTGGGGATTTTGATCGCGGCAAATTGATGTATGATATTTACATAAAAAAGATTGGTCCTGCAGAATTTGAACGGCTTCAAAACATCAGTAAACAGACATTCACAGAGACGTTTGCGGGTGATAATTCAAGTGAAGATATGACTGAATATTTGTCGCGTGCCTTCAGCACTGACAAATTAAGAATCGAAGCAGATAATCCAGGCTCTGAATTCTATTTTGGATTAATTGACAATATTGTAGCCGGTTATCTGAAAATAAACACAGGAGAAGCACAGACCGAACAGCTTGATACCAATGCTCTTGAAGTTGAAAGAATATATGTTCTGAAAGAATTTCAAGGTAAAAGGACCGGGCAGATACTCCTCGACAAGGCTATTCAGATAGCAAGGCAGAAAAAGGTCACCTGTATCTGGCTCGGTGTTTGGGAGAAGAATGAGAAGGCTATTAAGTTTTACAGGAAAAATGGATTCATTGAGTTTGATAAGCACATTTTTGTACTGGGCTCCGACAGGCAGACGGACATTCTGATGAAACTCGAATTAAACCAATGACATGACCACGATGGAAAACAAAAGCATTGTTGAAAAGATCCTCTATTTCCCATTGACAAAAATAATAATGGGATTAATTTTCATAGTACTTATCTATGCTGCTTCACTTTATTTTCTAAGGGAACTTTTCAAGTTAAGTTCGATGTCGAATGAGCTTAACAGTTTTTTCACGGGAGCCATTTCATCTGTTCTGGCTATCTTTTTATATATCAGGTTTTACGGCTATTATGAAAAAAGAGAAGTAACTGAATTCTCTGCCCATGGTATTATCAGTAACCTGGCCACCGGTATTTTGTTGGGGATGCTTTTGCAATCACTGACAATTTTTGTGATTTATCTCAAAGGAGGATTTACTATCATCTCGGTAAACACCCTTTCCTTTTTGATTCCAGGGCTCACCATGGGTTTCTCTTCTGCAATAATTGAAGAGATCCTGGTAAGAGGAATTATTTTCAGGATAATTGAAGAGAAGCTGGGAAGCTACATGGCCTTGATCATATCTGCACTTATATTCGGCGCAATGCATCTTGCAAATCCGAACAGTTCACTGATTGCAGCTTTAGGACTGGCAATCCAGGCGGGGCTTCTGCTGGCAGCAGCCTATATTTATGCAAGGAATCTCTGGTTCCCCATTGCAATACATTTTGCCTGGAATTTCACTCAATCGGGAATCTTTGGGGCAATTGTTTCGGGAACCGAACTGCAAAAATCTTTATTGACAACAAAGATCGAGGGCGCTACCTGGTTTACAGGAGGACTTTTCGGTCCGGAAGGGTCAGTACAGGCAACGTTATTCTGCCTTATGGCAACAATTATATTATTGGTTTTGAGCCATAAGCATAACAGGTTGATCAAACCGTACTGGAAGCAGTAATTTAGTTCCTGAAAAGGAATTAATTAATCTTATAATTCAGACCTATTTTTACTCCCGGTACAAAGAATTTTTTCTGGGTCAGATCTCCGCTGAAAGGGATTGCTGCATGAAGAATAAAATCGGGTTCTATGTAAATTGAAAATTTATTCAGAGAGAACTCTTTCCCTCCGCCGGCACAAAGGGCAAATCCGTTTTGGGCATCGGTAATATCCCAGCCTCCGCCTCTTGACAGCCCGAAGTCAATTATTGTTCCCCCGTTTATATAGAAGTTTCCCGGGAAGTAGTATTTTATTACGACTGGAATAGAAATTATTCTTAAATATTCTGTGAGATATTCATTGAAATAGGGCTCAAGAACCAGGTGGTCAGTAACACAATACTTGGCATAAAAGATACCGGTTTCGAATCTTACTCTTTTAGATATGTACCTGTCGTAGCTTAAACCATATGTGAAGAATGAATTTCCATGGGCAGCCACAATCCCTGTCTGATTCTCATGTCCTGACATTTCCAGAATACCCGCGCCTGAATATATTCCAATTACATTCTTTGAATCATTCTCTTTAATATTTCCCGGAGCCTGCGAAAGCAATGAAACAAAAAGGGAGGCAGAACAAACAAGAAGGAATAACTTTTTCATTTTCTGCAATCATTTCATAACAAACGGAACTTTCATTTGCTTAGTACAATTTAGGCAGAAATTGATTTTGTGGTTTAATCCGTTAAAAATCAAAATCTATCAGAATTCATCTTCCTCCTTCAGATAATAACCTACAACGTTAAGCCCTTCGCCTTTACGGTAATATTCAGGGTCGGTAAACTTAGCCTGTGAGGCTCTTTTTGCCTTCACCATGAAGCTCCCGTTCTTTTGCTTCATCACCTGAACTCCCATGGCGCTTCTGCTTTCGACGGCATTTATGAACGAAGTATTAAAGAGAACTACTTTTTTGATACTGCTAATAGTGACCAGATCGATATCATCGGGGAACCGTTCGATAAATACCAGTTTCGAATCGCTGTTGAAAGCATTCCTGAGTTTCTTCCTTTTATAATCGGTGCGATAACTGCTCATCGCTATCTTCGCAACCTTACCATTCTCAAATGCCGCTATCAGGAATCCTGTATAATTTTTATCTCCGGTAAGATATATTGGCCTTTCGCCTGGTTCGAGTTCAATCTTTTGGAGGGCCTGGAATTTATCTTTCAATCCTTTCTTCTGAACCTTGCAGACATTTGCCAGAGAGGTAAAGACAAGGATCTCTTCAGAATTTGAGTCATCAGAAACTTTTAATGGAACCGGGGTGCCTGCCGGTTCATGTTTTTCTTCCATTCCTGGAGTTAATTCTTCATCATATGATTCACTGTACATGGGTAATGCGTTTTTACGGGAAAATCAAATATATCAATGTTTCATGAAGAATAAAACCTGAAGCCAATATTTAGTACAGCCTGGTTTTAAAAAATTATGAGTTTTGAATGACTCTCTTTGCCCTTACTAAAAAACTTCATTGTATATAGTCCTTTCTTCAGCTCCGAAAGTTGCAGGCTCCGATTATCAGGGTTTTTCCTGTTAAGGACAAGCTCACCAGTAGTACTGTAAATAGTGACGTTGCTTACCATGGGATCGGTAAAATAGATAATATCATGAGCCGGGTTCGGATAAAAACTAACTGCATTATGATTATCTTCTGAAACTCTGACACCATCCGCGATAAGCATTGAGTCAACTTTCACATTTTCGACGAACAAGGTATAAATCTGATTTGAAGCGGCTGTACCGACAGGTTGCAGGTTACTGTCGTAAGCCTCAGCCCAGTCAGCTGCCGGGGCCCACATGTTCAGATGAAAATGCATGGGACCCGAAGGAACCAGGCTCAATTCTGTCCTGACAAGGCCTCCGTCAACTGTCCAGATAATCTTACCAGGCAGCCATTTAATTACATAAGTATGGTAATCAGTAATTGCCCCAGTCAATGATTCAAACTGGGGATGCCCCGCCCCCAAGGGTTCATTGCTGTAAATATTCGTCTGAAACTGCGATGGCCTGTTTGTAAGTAATTCAAAGTCTGCCTCGTCGTGATTCGACCCACCGCCAGTAAGGTCATACAGAAAAATACCTCCTACAACTCCCCCGTCGGCAGGAGCTCCAATTTTTGCATTAAAAGTAAAGACAAGCCCGTTACCCGGTGAAAAGGTTCTGTTGCTTATTAAATCGGTCCCATAGAATGAAAAGCCTGTCGGATTAAAGGTTTCAAGGTTTATGACAGCATTCCCGTTTTCGGCTTTTGGAAGACTTGCATTCTGAGTGCACCGGAACTGGGTACGTCCGACATAGGTACCATCAGTGGGAGAAACCCAGGTCGGGATGTGCCAGAGGGTTGAACTTACTTCAGTTCCGTCGAAGTCATCATTGAAAATAGTGACTGTCTGAGCTTCTGACGAAGCAGCGGTAAAGATGACTATCAGCAGGATTGGTACTATTCTGATCATTTGTGGATGATTTTTTGGTTAACTGCAATTTGAATGTCTGTAAACAGGACCCGCCAGGGAATCCCTGATGACAATTACTGCGATTAAAGTTAAGCTAAATAAAGTAAATTATCTAAATTTTTTATGATTCTTCACTGGTTAAAAAGATCTAAAATCAGCCAAGAGGACCGCCATTATTATAGAGATTATTGAATTTAATCTGATTTTAATTTTACCCATTGACATATTTCGTATTTTTCCCGCCATAAAACCATAACATGACTATGAAAAAATATGCAGCATTTTTTATTACAGCACTGTTTGTAACATCCTGCAACTCCGAAAGAACAATTGATTCCGATCTGGCCGCTTCGAACCTGAAGGGGAAAATAATTAAAATTGAAAAGATAGTTTACAAGTCGGAAGAAACACCTAAGTGTCCATGCGGAGGAGTCATAGATAATAGGCAGACAAGATTCAACTATAACGAAAAGGGAAATCTTACCGAATCTTCGGTTATTGATGAAGATGGCAATGTTGTAACTGTGTCAAAGTATATTTATGACCGACATGATGTATGCTCAGGGGTGAAGAGATTTTCAGGGGAAAAACTTACTGAAAGTGAAATCAATATAATAAACAAAAAAAGGGTTACCAGAACCAGGGTTTTAGATGAGATGGGCAAAGTTGAATCAATCATCAAATATGAGTATTCGGGGAATCAAATTACAGGAGGTCAGACTCTGAGCAGTGACGATGTGGTTGTAAGCTCTTTTAAGAATGAATATGAAAACGGTCAGGTTGCCCTAAGAACAGACATGGACAATCTTCGGAAATTGTCAACTGAAACCCGGTATGAAAGAAACTCCGGCAACGATATTACCTGGTATACTGTCACAAACAAAACTGATAACAACGAATACAGGATTGCTTTTGAGTATGAGTATGATGACCATGGAAACTGGACAAAACAGACTCAGAGGTATAATGGTGCAATTTTAGGAATTATCATCAGAAACATAACTTACAGTAATTTATAATTGAGTCCACTCCTAAACAGCTTTTTTATCCCTAAATCCCCCAAAGGTGACTTTTAAAACTGCTGATTTTTAATTGTCCCCCTTACAGGCTTGCACTGACATGCGAAGTATCGTCAAGGGGTCGCGGGGTAATTACAGTTGAAAACGAAAACTCTAACTTTTCGAAGGAGTATATCCTGAAATGTTTTAAATAATGAATTTTTTTGTTCACTCTCATGTTAAGAAGGTGGTCAAATCAGAGCCGATTTCAAAAAAATCAACCATTCTCAAGATCTGTTTTATAAATTGGATTCATCCCAAAGAAAAACATATCTTTGTATTCCCGGGGGTATAAAAGGGAAAATACATATTAATTTATTCTTCGGGAATGTTATTTAACTCGTTAAGAAACTCCGTAATTATTATCAGCCATGAAAAAAATATTTTTACTGGTAATTCTTAACTTATGGTTAAGTGCTGGATTTTCCCAGTGGCAACAATCAAATAACGGAATCTTCGGCGGTGATGTGAGAGTGCTTGCCGTTGATCCTTCGACAAATTATCTTTTTGCCGGAACCAAAAACGGTGGAATTTTTCTATCAACCGATAACGGGGATAACTGGAATGCCATCAACAGTGGATTTTCCGGAGACGGATTGAAGGTATTCTCAATAGTGATCAGCGGTACCAATATCTTTGCCGGAACCTATGGCGGTGTTTACCTTTCAACAGACAACGGCAGCAGTTGGACTTCGGTCAGCACCGGGCTTACCAATAACCACGTCTATTCGCTTGCAATAAGCGGAACAAATATTTTCGCAGGAACTTACGGCGGGGGTGTTTACATATCATCCAATAACGGGGCATTATGGACAGCTTCAAATTCAGGTTTATCGGGAGCTTCAACAATTATAACCTCCCTGCTTGTAAGCGGTACCGATATTTTTGCAGGAACCTATGGCGGAGTCTATATCTCAACCGACACGGGAACAACCTGGACAGCGACCAATGCCGGGCTTTCGGGATCGGCAATGTATATCCTGACTCTTAGCCTGAACGGAAGTAACATAATGGCCGGGACTAACGGAAGCGGTATCTTTATTTCAACCGATAATGGTGCAAACTGGAATCCAAAGAACAACGGTCTTTCCGGTTCAGCGCTCATTGTACGATCAATCGTTGCCGGCACCAGTGACGCATATGCAGGTACATCGGGAGGAATCTTCCACTCAACCGATAATGGCGACACATGGAGTGCTGCCAATGACGGTCTGGTAAGTCTGAATGTGCAGTCGGTGGTTGTCAGCTCGACTAATACCTTTGCCGGGATACTGGACGGTGCGGGCATCTTTATGTCAACCAATAATGGCACTAGCTGGAGTGCAAGGAATAAGGGTCTGACCAACATTACAATAAAGTCATTTGCCATGGGTACTGCCGGGATCTTCGCCGGAACAAATTCCGGGGTTTTCCTTTCAGCCGATGACGGCTTAACCTGGACTCCGGTGAATAATGGGCTTGGTGGTGATGCCTTGACTATTAATACGTTAGTTTTTGACGGAATCAATATCCTGGCCGGAACCAATGCAGGAGTATATCTTTCAACCGATAACGGGGCTAACTGGACCTCGGCCAATAATGGTATTACAAACAGTAATATATTCACTATCGCAATAAACGGCAGCAGTATCTTTGCAGGTACAGGTGGCGGAATTTTTCTATCGACCGATCATGGCTCCACATGGATTGACGCCAGCGGCGGTCTTACTAATTCAATAGTTTATTCAATTGTGGTTAGTGGTACCTATCTCTTTGCCGGAACCTATGGCGGCGGAGTATTTATTTCCGCCGATAACGGCAGTAACTGGGCAGCTGCCAATGGTGGCCTTTCGGGGAACAGCCTTTATGTTATGTCGCTTGCGGTAAGTAATAATAATATTTTTTGCGGCTCATGGAGTGGCGGGGTTTCAATATCCTCCACTAATGGTTCTGCCTGGACCACAGTAAATGCAGGCCTTACAGGATGGGGGCTCTATGTTATATCGCTGGGCACAGGGGTTAGCTATCTTCTTTCGGGGACACAGGGAAATGGCGTATATCTCTCAACAAACAATGGCGCTGACTGGTCCGCCATCAATGCGGGTCTGTCGGGGAACCAGTTTTATGTAAATGCCCTGATAGTCAACAATGGTTATATTTTTGCAGGTACAATCGGGGGGGTACTAAAACGCCCGCTTTCAGATATTCTCATTCTTACTGTCTCCACAAATGCCCTCACAGTTGATTCCCCTGATAACAGTATAAATACCTTCTCCATCACCTCCAACATCAGCTGGACAATAACAAGTTCAGAGACCTGGCTTACTCCTGATGCTTCAAGCGGGTACAGTAATGCGACTATAACGCTGACTGCTGCAGGAAACAGTTCAAATTTATCCAGAACATCAAAGGTAACTGTATCGGGCGGTGGGCTGCCCGACCAGATCATTACCATAACACAGAATGGCCTCCCCACTAAAGTTGAACTGCCTGAAACTTCCAATATCCTAGTATATCCTAATCCGGTGAATGATATTCTGAATATCAGCATACCAGATATTTCAAAAATGCAGGATTGCTATTTAAGGGTTATGACAATTACGGGAAAAACAATACTTGAGATAAAAGCAGATCAGCCTGAATATAAACTTAATGTTGCCGGCTGGCCCGGGAAAGGAGTTTATATCCTTCAGATCCGTGATGCCAACAAAATCAATAAGATAGTCAGAAAACTAATACTCCGCTAACAGAGTTTTCCGAAGGCAGAAAGAGTAAACCTGAAATTAGATCAATTTCTTATATTTGATTCTGACAGGAGTTGTATCTGCAACCCTCTTTTTATAGTTTTCTTCATAATCGGAGTAGTTGCCTTCGAACCATACCACCTTTGAATTGCCCTCAAAGGCCATCATATGAGTTGTAACCCTGTCGAGGAACCATCGGTCGTGTGATATAATAACAGCACATCCGGCAAAATTCTCGAGTCCCTCTTCGAGCGCCCTGAGTGTATTTACGTCAATATCGTTTGTTGGTTCGTCAAGCAGAAGGACATTTGCCCCTGATTTAAGCGTCAGGGCCAGATGGAGCCTGTTTCTCTCCCCTCCTGAAAGTACACCACACTTTTTCTCCTGATCGGCTCCAGTGAAGTTAAAACGGGCCACATAAGCCCTGGCATTTACAAGACGGCTTCCAACCATTACATCATTTTGTCCGCCTGATATCACTTCATAGACTGTTTTCCCGGGGTCGATTGCTGAATGGGCCTGGTCGACATAGCCTAAAGCGACAGTTTCACCTATCTGGAAGGTGCCTTTCGAGGCCTTCTCCTGGCCCATTATCATTCTGAAAAGTGTAGTTTTACCTGCTCCGTTTGGACCTATAACGCCGACTATCCCGTTTGGAGGCAGACTGAACTCAAGATCTTCAAAAAGAACCTTATCATCGAATGATTTTGTAACTGCGTGTGCCTCAATAACCTTATCGCCAAGCCGGGGGCCATTAGGTATAAATATTTCTAGTTTTTCCTCTTTCTGCTTCACATCCTGATTAAGCAGGTTTTCATAGGCGCCAAGTCTCGCCTTCGATTTGGCCTGACGAGCCTTCGGTGACATCCTGACCCATTCAAGTTCCCTCTCAAGGATCTTCCTTCTTTTTACATTTCCTTTCTCCTCATTTTCAAGACGTTTGGTCTTCTGCTCAAGCCATGAGGAATAATTACCTTTCCATGGAATTCCTTCTCCCCTGTCGAGCTCGAGGATCCAGCCCGCAACATTATCAAGGAAATACCTGTCGTGTGTAATGCAGATTACTGTACCATGATATTGTTTCAGAGTTGTCTCCAGCCATTGTACCGATTCGGCATCGAGGTGGTTTGTAGGTTCATCAAGCAGAAGGACATCGGGTTGCTGGAGCAATAACCTGCACAGGGCGACCCTTCTTCTTTCACCACCCGAGAGAACATCCACCCTGGCATCCGCCTCGGGGCATCTCAGGGCATCCATTGCACGTTCAAGCTTATAGTCAATATTCCAGCCATCGTGATAATCAATCTTCTCCTGTAATACGGCCTGCCGGTCCATAAGCTGTTGCATTTTATCCGGGTTCTCATAAACATCAGGCTCTCCAAAGCTGTTATTTATCTTCTCATACTCCTTTATAATTCCAAGGATCTCCTGCACGCCCTCCTCAACTATCTCACGAACGGTCCTGCTCTCACTGAGAAGAGGATCCTGTGACAGATGGCCGACAGAATAACCCGGGAGGAAAGTGACATCGCCCTGGAACTCCTTCTCGAGGCCGGCTATTATTTTGAGCAATGTAGATTTTCCTGATCCGTTCAAGCCTATAATTCCTATTTTGGCCCCCAGAAAAAAAGATAGGGAAATGTCTTTAAGCACCTGCCTGTGTGGAGGGAAGGTCTTTCCCAACCTGTTCATCGAAAAGATTATCTTATTGTCTTCGGCCATGATAATATCATTATTTCTTACTCTGCAAAAATAAGCAGAGGCGCTCAATTTGAGTGCCTCCGTGGTAAAAAATATTATACAAGAATCTATTTGTTCTCGAATAATTTAACTGTATCATCCTGAAGCAGTACCCACAGGAAATAGACACCTTTGAGCGTTCCGATGGGAATATTGAGACAGCCAAGGGCAGCTACAACTATTACCAGGTAACGAGCCCAAGGTTTGTACGCCAGCAGACCGATCCCTCCTACAAGTCCAAGAGTTGACAGGAAGATAAGAAGAACCGGAAGACTGAGAGATAAGAACCTAAGAACAACTGTAGCTGTTTCGTCATTGCCTACCTGCCCAAGAGCAAATCGTAATGCAAAGAAAACCGCAACTGCTCCGATTAAACCGATTATGCCGAAGCCAATTTGTATCGCCCCCACAACGGTTACATGCTTTTTCATCCTTGAATCTTCCATGACAGTAATTTTTTGTGCAATTTATAAATATTTTAATTCCATAATAATGACGCCGCTTTTTATCGAATGATGCACTATCGTATTTATAAATCTGAATCGACATAATTAGTATCTTTGAAGAGTTGGATTAATCGGTTCCGGTTCTCAAAATATTGGACAGAAATTTTGTTTAAACATGCTGATTCTCAGACTAAAAGAAGAAAAACTTATAAATCATTAACAAGATGAAAAGAAAAATACTATTTGGAACCATTTTACTTTTCATTTCCCTGGCATTCACTTCATGCGAAAAACTGAGCGGATGCAAAACCTGCAAGCAGGTATCGACCGATTCTCAGACAGGCGATGTTACAGAAACAGCAGATACTGAATACTGCGGAACTGATTTGATTTCTATAGAGGGCAAAGTGCCTGTTACAGTCGGCAATGTGACCACCAGATGGCAATGTCATTAACACCGGAATGAAACTTGTTTAACAGGACTTTGGTTGAATGGTGACTTCAAATTAAATTAAAAAAAAGTGCCTGACTTATTCATACTAAATTGCGAATAAATCAGGCACTTATGTTAAATCATATCAGTTAGCCCCCGGCTGAACTATCTTTACATACTTCTTGTAATAGGCTTCAAGTTTATCATTTATCCCCTGAGACAATTCGGTTTTTCCATGCGACATACATGCATTTGCAACCCGTGAAGTATATTGAATGGCTGTCTGAATTTCGAATTCGGCTGATTTTATTATGTATGGATCCTGCTTCAGGAAATAGTCGAGCTGTTCATAATAATAGTCGGTAAAGTTCTTGGTCATCCCGAGTGCTTTCTCTGTTGCGCCTGCTTCGAAATAAGCTTCAACCAGGTCAGC
>CAIPJU010000599.1 GCA_903865465.1 uncultured Bacteroidota bacterium | reverse complement strand
CGATGCCAACTCTACTTCCCGGTGCAGCCTTTTTTCTCGGAATGAATTATCCTCCTGCACGAAAGATGATCGATGCAGGTCTTCCCCTGGCTCTTGCATCGGATTTTAATCCGGGTTCTTCACCCTCGGGAAATATGAAATTAATAATGTCACTTGCCTGCATCAAACTGAAAATGGTGCCCGAAGAGGTTATTAATGCTGTAACAATAAATTCAGCCTATGCCATGGGATTATCGGAGACTCATGGCTCTATAGCCAGGGGAAAGGTGGCCAATCTGTTTATTACTAAAGAAATACCTTCTTATCAATATATTCCTTACGCTTACGGAAGTGATCTGATAGAAACGGTTATATTAAAAGGAGAAGTTATCGGTTAAAAATATCTTTGGTTCGCTCTATTTATCGAACGTCTTTTTTATATAAATGCTAAATCAACGAAATTACACAGAGTTTCACGGAGAAGTACCGAGGGAAACAGAGATAAAAAAATCATTATGGCAGAGAAGAAAATAATAGAATGTGTGCCCAATTTCAGTGAGGGCAGGGATATGGATAAAATAAAGCAGATCACCGGTGCAATTGAGTCGGTATCGGGCGTGAAGCTTCTTGATGTAGATCCAGGCAGGGATACCAACAGGACAGTGGTAACATTTGTAGGCAGTCCTGATGATGTGATTGAAGCTGCTTTTCTTGCAATAAAAAAGGCATCGGAGATTATAAATATGTCGGAGCATCACGGAGAGCATCCGAGGATGGGTGCCACTGATGTCTGTCCTCTTATCCCTGTTTCAGGTATTACGATGGAAGAAACTGTCATTTATGCCAGGAAGCTTGCTGAAAGGATAGGGCTTGACCTTGGAATTGCTGTTTACTGTTATGAACAGGCTGCCTTCAGTAAAGAGAGAAGAAACCTGGCATATTGCAGATCGGGGGAATATGAAGGTTTAAGGAAAAAACTTTCTGATCCGCTCTGGAAGCCTGATTTCGGTCCTGCAGCTTTTAATGAACGATCCGGAGCCACCGCAGTTGGTGCCAGGGATTTTCTTGTTGCCTTTAATGTAAATCTTAATACAACGTCGGTAAGAAGGGCGAATGCCATCGCTTATGATGTCAGGGAAAAAGGGAGGCCCAAAAGGGATGGTAACAGCGTTACCGGCAAAATTGTCAGGGATGAAAATGGCGAGACTGTCATGATTCCGGGTTCATTAAAATCGGTTAAGGCAATAGGCTGGTATATAGAAGAATATGGAATGGCACAGATATCCATGAACCTTACCGATATTTCTGTGACCCCTGTTCATATTGCATTCGATGAGGTATGTAGAAAGGCAGAAGCCCGTGGTATAAGGGTTACTGGTTCAGAGCTGGTTGGATTGATACCCCTGAAGTCGATGATTGATGCCGGCCGTTATTTCCTGGCTAAGCAGGAACGGTCTGCAGGAGTTCCGGATGAAGAACTTGTGCGAATTGCCGTAAGGTCTATGGGGCTTGATGAAATTACTTCTTTTAAGCCCGAAGATAAGATTATTGAATATGTCATGGCAGGAAATGGTAAGCCGAATCTTGCAGGCATGAGCCTGAAGGAGTTTATGGATACCACTGCTTCTGAATCGCCAGCTCCAGGCGGAGGCTCGGTTTCAGCTTATCTGGGAGCTCTCGGAACATCACTGGGTACAATGGTTGCAAATCTATCTTCTCATAAAAGAGGATGGGACCACAGGTGGAAGGAGTTTTCTGACTGGGCTGAAACTGGAAAATATATACAGAATGATCTATTAAAGCTTGTGGATGAAGATACCCTGGCATTTAATGAAATTATGAATGCCTTTTCCCTTCCTAAGAAATCGGAGGAAGAGAAGAAAACCAGGGAAATTGCTGTTCAGGAAGCTACAAAACATGCTGCACTTATTCCGTTTAAAGTTATGATAACAGCATATGGTGCATTTGATCTCTTAAAAAAGATGGTTAAGGATGGTAATCCCGGATCTGTTACTGATGCAGGGGTCGGTGCCCTGGCACTGCGATCATGCATAAAAGGGGCATATATGAATGTAAGAATAAATGCATCATCGATTAAGGATAGTGATTTTGCTTTAAAGCTTATAACCGAAGGCAGGGAGATAGAAGAAAAGGCAGAGGCTGACGAAAAAGAAATTATCCGATTTGTTGAAGAAAAGTTGGTAAATAAGATCTGAAATTAAAATACTGAATAATGGAGGGTGATTCATTCGTGTTCCCCTCCTTTTTTTTTGGCAGGAATTTCCCAAAGCGCCATGCTTCCTTTATTCATAGCTGCAGCTATTATTTAATTTAGATTATTAAGTCAATAAATAGAATTTTTCGAATATTTTCATAAAACAGTTAAAAAATATGAATTATGATAATTGTCATTTGAATTATTTAAATACTTTAGTGTCGCGATTAATAACCTAAACCTAATTCGAATTTTATGAAAAAAATTCTCATGTTTTTTTCACTGTTTCTTTTAACAAGTGCGCTTGTTATTGGTCAAACAGTGCAAATTTCCGGGATTGTGACCAGTTCCGAGGATAACATGCCAATTCCGGGT
>CAIPJU010000598.1 GCA_903865465.1 uncultured Bacteroidota bacterium | reverse complement strand
GCGGAGAGAGGGGGATTCGAACCCCCGGTACCCTTTTGAGGTACACACGCTTTCCAGGCGTGCCAGTTAAACCACTCCTGCATCTCTCCCTTTGACCACCGTAGCTTTCTTCGACAATCGAAACGAAGCGAAGTGAGTAGCGAAGGTAGTATTGTGGTTATGAGTCTCTTTAAACGGGGCGCAAAATACAAAATAATTTTTACAAAATGGTTAATCAGCTCATTTCTCCTGAGAGAGATTTTGCAAGGGCTTTAACAACCTTATCTCTCGACTGATACCTTCCCAAAAGGTGCATTAGTTTCGTAACCGAAGCTTCCGATGTAATATCCTTTCCGCTTACCACCCCTGCTGCGAGCATCTGACGGCTCGTTTCATAAAGCCCCATCTCAACCGATCCGCCATGACACTGGGTAACATTCATGATAATTCCACCCTTCTCAATAAAATTCCTTAAATCATCGAGAAACCACTGGTAGGTCGGTGCATTACCCGATCCGAATGTTTCTATAATCAGACCCCTGAGCCCTTCGGTTCCGGTTATTGACTGAATAAGTTTCCTGTTGATTCCGGGAAAGAGTTTCAGAATAGCGACATTGTTATCGAAACTCTTCTGAACAGTGAATTTCTTCTCTTTTTCAGGATAACGGATCTGATTGGCGAAATATTTAAGATGAAGTCCTACCTCTGCCAAGGGTGGATAGTTAGGAGAATAAAAGGCGTCGAAATGCTCTGCACTCATCTTGGTTGTCCTGTTTCCCCTTACAAGCTTATTATCGAAACAGATACATACTTCCGGAACTGCAGGAAGACCATTCTCCTTTGCTGCTGCAATCTCTATCGCGGTAATGAGATTTTCTTTTCCGTCGGTACGGAGAAGTCCGATCGGAAGCTGGGAACCGGTTAGTATTACAGGCTTTCCAAGGCTTTCGAACATAAAACTAAGGGCCGATGCTGTATATGCCATGGTGTCGGTACCGTGCAGAACAACAAATCCATCAAAACTATAATAATTCTCCTCGATTATCTCGGCTATTTTTATCCAGACTGAAGGGTCGATGTTTGATGAATCTTTTACCGGATCGAAGGAGACGGAGTGAAGGTCGTAACCAAATTTTCTAAGTTCGGGCACATGATCGGAGATATATCTGAAATCAATGGGAACCAATGATCCGTTCCCCGGATCCTGTATCATACCGATAGTGCCACCGGTATATATTATCAGAATGGCTGTTCCGCTTTTGTTATTCATTTGTTCTGGTTAAAGGCTGAAAAGACTTACGGTATTTTCAAATATAATCGCTGCAATCTCTTCTTCATTCATTCCGAAAATTTCTGCCAGTTTCCTGTTTATTAAAGGGATAAATGAACTTTCATTCCTCTTTCCCCTGAAAGGTGCTGGGGCCAGATATGGAGCATCGGTCTCAAGGACAAGATTCCCCGGCCCGGTCTCCTTTATTACCTGATCGAGGCCGGAATTTTTAAAGGTAACAATTCCTCCAATGCCAAGATAGAGCCCCAGATCGATTGCTTTTTCAGCATCTTTCACTGTTCCTGTAAAGGCATGCATGACCCCGTTTAATTTTTCGCCCCTGAATTCCTCAAGTACCGAAAAGACTTCGGGAAATGATTCCCTTGAGTGAATGGCCACAGGCAGATTCTTTTCAATTGCGAACTTAAGCTGCCTTCTGAATGCAATAATCTGTTCATTTAAGAAGAACTTGTCCCAATAGAGATCGATCCCAATTTCTCCTACTGCAATGAACTTTCTTTCATTGAAAAGACTTTCGATATGATCGAGCTGAAACAGATAATCTTCCTTTACAGAGGTGGGATGAAGCCCCATCATGGAAAAACAAACACCCTTATACCTCTCTTCCGCCGAAAGTAATGGGCCCACCGATTGAATATCAATGTTTGGCATCAGCATCTTAACAATACCGGCGCCTTTTGCCCTTTTTACCGTCTCATCCCTGTCGGAATTAAATTCCGGCAGGTAGAGATGGTTATGAGTATCAATAAAATTCATCAGACGACTCCCTGGGCAATCATTGCGTTGGCCACCTTGACAAATCCTCCGATATTGGCGCCGTCGACATAGTTAATAAATCCGTTTTCCTTTGTGCCGTATCTGACACAGGTGGTATGTATGTTCTGCATTATTGTATGAAGTTTGCTGTCGACCTCTTCGCGCGACCATGGAAGACGCATTGAGTTCTGTGTCATCTCGAGTCCCGATGTAGCAACTCCGCCTGCATTGGCAGCTTTTCCGGGGCCATAAAGAATCTCAGCCTTCAGGTAAACTTCAATAGCTTCAGGAGTCGATGGCATATTGGCACCCTCTGCGATACAGATGCATCCGTTCCTTATCAGTTTTTTTGCATCCTCTTCATTAATCTCATTCTGGGTTGCATTTGGCATTGCAATATCGCACTTTATATCCCATGGCCTTTTGCCTTCAAAGTACTCGCAACCGAATTTTTCAGCATATTCCTTTATCCTGCCTCTGCGGATGTTTTTAAGGTCCATTATAAAATTAAGCTTCTCAGCATCAATTCCCTGTGGATCGTAGATGAAACCATTTGAATCGGATGAGGTAACAACTTTACCTCCAAGCTGGGTGACCTTTTCGGTAGCATACTGCGCAACATTACCCGAGCCTGAAATACATACAGTTTTTCCCTGCAGACTCAGCCCCCGTGTTGAGAGCATCTCCTGAGCAAAATAGGTAACACCATAACCGGTTGCCTCAGGACGAATCAGAGAGCCACCCCATTCAATACCCTTGCCTGTAAGGACCCCGGTAAATTCGTTTTTCAGTCTTTTGTATTGTCCGAACAGGAAGCCTATTTCGCGTCCGCCCACACCGATATCACCGGCAGGGACATCAGTATCCGCTCCGATGTGACGGAAAAGTTCCGACATGAAACTCTGACAGAACCTCATTACCTCATTGTCCGATTTACCTTTTGGGTCAAAATCTGAACCGCCTTTTCCGCCACCCATAGGCAGGGTTGTAAGGCTGTTCTTAAATACCTGCTCGAAGGCAAGAAATTTCAATATTCCAAGATTCACTGTTGGATGGAGCCTCAGTCCGCCTTTATAGGGACCAATGGCGCTATTCATTTCTATCCTGAAACCTCTGTTTATCTGAACTTCGCCTTTGTCGTCGAGCCAGGGAACCCTGAAGATGATTGTTCTTTCAGGTTCTGCTATCCTCTCGAGGATCTTGGCATGTTTATACTTTGGATTTTCTTCAATAAAGGGTATAAGCGATTCTGCAACTTCCTGAACTGCCTGATGGAACTCATTTTCCCCGGGATTTCTGGACTTGATCATCGCCATGAATTGTTGAACTCTAGGATCCATAACTTTAAAATTTAAATTAAAAGGTTAATTTGAGGATTAAAAATAATAAAATATTTATTATATAACCTATTTTACAGGCAGATTATTAGTTGACATTGGAAAGTACATGTTTTTATGATTATACAGGTTCAGTCTTAAACGTTTCTGTATAAATTACCTGGAAAACATTTGACTACTCCCTTCAATTCCATCTGTAGCAAAAGGGAAGAAAGTTTATAAACAGGAACAGCTAGTGTCCGGCAAATGGTGTCAATTGTCAGCTCACCCTCCTTATTAAGAAGTTCATAAATACCCTGTTCCGATTCGTCGAGTTCGGAAAAGAGTGACCTCTGTACAGGCTGTGATGACGCTGTAGTATTCCAGTTAAGGAAATATTCAATGTCGCCAGATGAACAAACAAGCGCTGCTTTGTTGTTTCTGATGAGATTATTACATCCGGCCGACCACTGATCTTCGCAACGCCCGGGAACTGCAAATACATCTCGATTGTAGGAATTGGCAATATCGGCAGTTACCAGTGCACCGCCTGTACTTCCAGATTCAATTACAAGCGTCGCATCGGATAAACCTGCAATGATCCTGTTTCTTTTCAGGAAATTATTCCGCTCGGGCAGGGCATCCGAGAAGAAATCTGTAAGGAGGCCGCCATTGGCAACCATTGCTTTTGCAACAGAATAATGTACCGCCGGATAGATAGTTTTTAAGCCATGGGCCAGAACAGCTATAGTCTTGATTTTATGGTCAAGGGCTGCTTTATGTGCTGCAATGTCAATGCCATACGCCAACCCTGAAACAATTATCAGGTCAGGATGACTTAATGCTAAGCCCCCGATTATCTTTTCACAGATCTCTCTTCCCCTGCTCGTTGCGCTGCGTGTACCTACTACACTCAAAATCTTTGGGCCATTCAGATCACAATTCCCCGAGAAGAAAAATACAACCGGCGAATCTTCACATTGCCTTAACCTGAAGGGATAGTCATTATCGAGATAGAAACAGGTCCGGATATTGTTTTTAGTGACATATTCCGCTTCCTTCTCTGCTGTATCGAGATAGGTTCTGTCGCAGATATATCCTGCTATCTCGGGACCGATACCAGGAATTTTGACCAGGTTCCTGTAGGGTTCGCTATAGATAGCATCTACGGTTCCAAAGTGAGAGACGAGCTTCCTTGCATTAATATCGCCAATGCGAGGAATAAGGCCTAATGCAATTTTATGCTTAAGTGAGACTTCCGGCATAGCACGGGAAATTGAGACATATAAATTTAATAAAAAAAACAAAGGGACACATTAAAACCTGTCCCTTTTGTTATTCCAAAAAATGAAATTTATTTTATATCACACCCATATCGAGCATCGAATTGGCCACTTTAAGGAATCCGGCAATATTAGCGCCTTTTACATAATCGACATATCCGTTTTCCCTTTTACCGTACCTGACACATTGTTCATGAATATTGCACATTATTTCATGCAGACGGCTGTCAACTTCCTGGCTGTTCCAGCGTAATTTCATGGCATTCTGGGTCATCTCAAGTCCTGATGTGGCAACACCTCCTGCATTTGATGCTTTCCCCGGGGCGAAAAGAAGTCCGTTTTTCTGGATAACTTCCACAGCTTCAGGGGTGCATGGCATATTGGCTCCCTCGCAAACACATATGCAGCCGTTACTGATGAGTTTCTCAGCATCTTCTTTATTGAGTTCATTCTGGGTTGCACATGGAAGGGCGATATCGACTTTTACTTCCCAGGGATGTCTTCCTTCATGAAACTCGGCTCCTTCAAAAGCAAAGGTGTAAGGCTGAACTATATCGTTGTTTGAAGCACGCAGTTCAAGCATGTATTCTATTTTTTTCCCTGAGATGCCATTCGGGTCATAGACATAACCATCGGGTCCGGATATGGTAACAACTTTACCTCCGAGTTCAGTTGCCTTGAGAGCGGCACCCCATGCTACGTTTCCGAATCCGCTAATTGCAACTCTCTTGTCCTCAAATGTTTCACCACGTGTGGCAAGCATCTCCTTAGCAAAATAAACACATCCATATCCTGTCGCTTCAGGGCGGACGAGTGAACCTCCCCAGTTGCTTCCTTTTCCGGTGAGAACACCTGAATGGTCGCCTGCGAGTCTTTTATACATTCCGTAAAGGAAACCTATCTCACGCCCACCAACACCGATATCACCTGCAGGAACATCAGTTTCGGGACCAATGTATTTCCATAATTCCAGCATGAAGGCCTGACAGAAACGCATCACTTCGGCATTCGATTTTCCTTTTGGATCGAAGTCAGAACCGCCTTTCCCTCCGCCCATCGGAAGGGTGGTAAGAGCATTCTTGAATATCTGTTCAAATCCCAGGAACTTCAGAATTGAGAGATTAACACTGGGGTGGAAACGAAGACCACCCTTGTAAGGTCCGATTGCATTATTGAACTGGATCCTGTAGCCAAGGTTAACCTTAACATTTCCTTCATCATCAACCCATGGAACCTTAAAGGTTAGTACCCTGTCGGGTTCAATTATCCGCTCAATGATGTTTGCGGATTCGAACTGGGGATTTTCGTTATATACTTCCTCGATCGATTCAAGGACTTCCCTTACTGCCTGTAAATACTCAACCTCACCCGGATGCTTCTTTTCGAGGTTGTTCATGATCTTATCAACGTTCATTATCTGCTTTTTTAAGAGTTAAATCTTATTGAAAAATTATAGATCAAAATTGAATTTGTTTAGAAAAAAGAAAAATGATAAAACTCATGTTCTCAAATGATAACCTTCACGCCCGCGGAGAATACAGATTCAGCATCCTGAATACCTTCTCCTTCTCCTTCACTGAAAGCGCACTGATATAGATAGGAGGGTACTTTGCAATACCCTCTTTGAACCTCTGGAGAAGGATGATGCTGCTTATCCTTCCAAAGAATCTTTCTTCAACTTCATAACCTGCAAACGACCTCTTGTCGATTTCAACAGAGTTTTTTTTGCCTCCTACAATACCAGCAGAAAAATACCTGAAAATGATCTTATCCTTATCATCGCTGAAACTGATAAACTGATAATTCAAAAACATCGGCAGAAAAGCAGCGACGATCCATATCGCGGTGAAAAGAATTGTCCAGGAGATATCGCTCATGCCCAGTAGGGGGAATTTTATCACCTTTCCCAGATAGGCAAGTGCCAGCCATGTAAGTACGGCTACTGATGCAATAAAGAGTTTGATCCTCAGACTTATTATGGTTCTGCTATTGTCAATAGTCATAACATGCAATTTATGTAAAAATAAGACTTTTTTTCGATTGATCTGAATTCAAAAGCTGATCATTATCTCCGGCTTTTGAAAAACTGCTTCATTAATTCCCTGCACTCCTCTTCAAGTATTCCTGACACGACCTTAGTTTTAGGATGAAGAAAGGGACCCGAAAAGATGGTGAAACCTTTTTTCTCATCGGTTGCCCCATAAATCAGTATTGGGGCCTGAGCCCATCCCAGGGCCGCGGCACACATGGCACATGGCTCAACGGTTACATAGATTGTGCAATCAGTAAGGTACTTGCCTCCAAGCCAGTTTGTCGCTGCAGTTATTGCCTGCATCTCGGCATGAGCTGTCGGATCATTGAGTGTCTCGGTCAGATTATGGGCCCTGGCAATGATCATATCGTTGCAAACAATGACTGCTCCAACAGGGACCTCCTGTTTTTCATACGCTTTTTTTGCCTCCCCGAGGGCAGCTTTCATATAGTATTCATCCCTGCTTTGAAGCATAGCACTTTTTTTGTTGCATAAAAGTAGGAAGAATTTTGAGAATAGCCCCGCCCTCTTCGATCTGATAATTTTCTTACTTTTGCCGGAAATTAAATTAACAGAGATGTACAGGACACACACTTGCGGAGAATTAAATATTGTTCATGCTGGTCAGGAAGCTGTTTTATGCGGATGGATACAGAAATCAAGAGATCTTGGGGGAATGACCTTCATTGACCTGCGCGACAGGTACGGGATAAGCCAGCTTGTTTTCAATATGGAAACCAACAGTGAGCTGTGTGAAAAGGCCAGAAAGCTGGGCCGCGAGTTTGTCCTGCAGGCAAAAGGAAAAGTAAGGGAGAGGAGCAATAAGAACCTGAAAATGTCAACAGGCGAAATTGAAATAGATGTTGAGAGCTTCAATATCCTGAACAGAAGCGATATACCACCATTCACAATTGAAGAGGATACCGATGGCGGTGAGGAACTGAGGATGAAATATCGTTATCTTGATCTCAGAAGAGCGCCGGTAAAAAATAATATTCTTCTCAGACACCGTTTTGCCCAGGAGGTCAGAAAATATATGGACAGCATTGATTTTGTTGAAATTGAAACACCTGTCCTCATAAAATCCACTCCCGAGGGAGCACGCGATTTTGTAGTGCCTTCACGAATGCAACCAGGAACCTTCTACGCACTTCCACAGTCACCTCAGACATTAAAACAACTTCTCATGGTTGCCG
>CAIPJU010000597.1 GCA_903865465.1 uncultured Bacteroidota bacterium | reverse complement strand
GTTGTATTCTGTACGTCATTTTGATAATTATTAGCTTCTTCATCTTTCAAAACATAGGCGTGAGGATTGAATTTATGGTAAATACTGATAGCCCCTGCCTTTATCCAGTGTCTTGGATTTGGGATCCAGTCAATATCATATTTCAGTGTAAGATCTCTGATTCCTGAATAGTACTCGGCATAATAATAAGTACTGTCTTTTTTCATTTTATACTTATCATAAATGCCAAAAGAGTAGTTACTGTAAATTACTGAGGTATTCGAGAATAACTTATTATTAAACAGATGATTCCAGCGCAAGGTAGCCGTCGAATTTCCCCAGCGGAAACCAAGCTTTTCGTTGCTCTGTTCATCATTGGTTTTGAGGGAATATTTGTCCTGCCCGAAATATCCGCTCAGGTATAGTTTATTATTGCGGCCGAAATCATAGTTGATCTTGGCATTAAAATCATAGAAATAATAAGCCAGCTTCTGATTTTTCATAAAGGGAGCAATCAGGAGGTCCGCGAAAGTTCTTCTCCCTGATATTATGACAGAAGATTTTCCTTTGATTAAGGGTCCTTCGACTGTTAATCGCGAGGATATTAGTCCAATACCGCCTTCTCCGTGCCACTCCTCCTTGTTGCCCTCTTTCATGTTCATATCGAGGACTGAAGATAGTCTTCCTCCATAACGGGCAGGGAAGCCTCCCTTTGTAAGTTCAATGCTTTTTAAGGCATCTCCGTTGAAAATCGAGAAGAAACCGAAGAGGTGGCTTGCATTATAAACTATTGCATCGTCGAGGATTATAAGATTCTGATCGGGGCCACCGCCGCGGACATACAGCCCGCTGCTTCCTTCATTCCCTTTTTGGATTCCGGGCATAAGCTGCAAAACTTTCAGAACATCTTTTTCACCCAGGAGGGAAGGCACACTCTTAATCTGAGCTGGCTGAAGACTTATGATGCTCATTTTCACCGATTCACTCTGCTTCTCCCTCCGTTCGGCGGTTATCGTCACCTCTTTAAGAATTATGTTTGGTCTCAGGTCGATATTGAGTTCAACATTTCTGTCAAGATGAACTTTTACAATTTCTGGATTAAAGCCAACATAGGAGATAATAAGTCGGGCTGAATCAGCCGCAGGCAAGGTTAGAGAGTAGAAACCGTAGGTATTGGTTACGGTGCCCGATTTATGATCATCGAGATAGATGTTCACCCCAATAAGTGATTCACCGCTTACGGCTTCACGTACATATCCGCTTATTGTATAATGTTCATTCGATTGGGCATGAAGGCCGCTGACAATAATTGATAAAACCAGTATGGTGGAGAGTCTCATTTTTTCAGGTTCTTGGTTAGGCTAGCTTAATAAATGGCGATCACAAATTAGCAGTTAAGTTTTCATGAGACTTCCAAGCTAAAGTTAATCTATTCTTAAGGATCTGTTAAATGAATAACATCAAACTATTCTGAAAATTGCTTCAGAGTTTAAGATTACTGACAATAATTCTTTGGGATGATTTTGCTTACTTTCTGTGGTAC
>CAIPJU010000596.1 GCA_903865465.1 uncultured Bacteroidota bacterium | reverse complement strand
TTATAGTTGGCCTATTGATTGATAATATCATTCCTGCAACATTGGTCATAACCTGATTTCAGGGTGTAACCGGAACCAGTTTCAGGAGATTATCTTCTGGTAAAAAAAGCGCAGGGCCCGGTACAATAGTAGCGCAGAGCCCTGCGGATTAAATTTGTGATTTAGGTGGTTCCTTATTTGTTGTACGGAGCTATTACTTTCTTTATTAAAGCAATGGAGGCTTTAATTCCTTCATCTTCGCTTAACTTCGTTCCCTCATATTCAGCATCAATATACCCTGTATATTTAGCATCTGAGATTATCTTCATCATTTTTGCGTAGTCAATCTGAGTCTCATTGCCGTTGGCATCGAAATCATGGGTTTTCCCGCTTACGCCTTTGGCGAATGGCATCATATCAGTAACTCCCTGATAACGGTCATAATCATAAAAATTGCCAAGGTCGGGCAGGGTCCCACAGTTGGGCTTATTAACTTTTTTCATAATATCCGAAAGCCACTTACCATTTGAAGAATAACTGCCATGATTTTCAACAATAACATTTATTCCGAATCCGGCAGCATATTCCGATAACCTTTTCAATCCATCATATGCTGCGGCAGCAACCTGTTCCATCGTTCCCTGTCCGCGGGCATTGACCCTGATTGAATGGCATCCCAGGAATTTGGCTGCCTGTACCCATTTGTAATGACTTTCAACCGATTTTGTCCTGACAGCCAGTGAAGTGTCGGCGAGGTTCCCGGCATCATCGACCATTATCAGCAAACTTTTTACACCGTATTTGGTACAGGAATCCTTCAAACTTGTAAGGTAGACCATATCTTCAGCCTTTCCTTTAAAAAAAGTGGAGACATATTCTACAGCATCAAGACCATATTTGACCTTTGCATACCTGGGGAAGTCGAGATTGCTCAGTTGCCCTTTCCATAATGCCTGATGGAGCGACCATTCGGCCAGGGATATTTTGTAAGCTTCCTTTTGAGCAAAGGAATTTAAACAGAGAAAGCCTGTCATAAGGAGAAGCAGAGATAAAGATTTAATTTTCATATTTGACGATTTTAGGTTAATAATCTTATGCATCCCAATTGGATGATATTTTCAAAGTTACTAAATATAGGTTGACAAGTATTCTGTCAATTAACAGTTTAAGAATTTTTAATATTCTTCGGTATAAATCAGAATTATCACAAACCTGGCATTATCCCTGATCTTATCTGAATCTTAGGATTATATTTCAAATTGCCCTGACATATACATCTGTTATAAAAGATATTAGGTTAAATTTGTATAAGAATGCTCAAGTAATAACCTGAAATTTTTTGGAATGAAAAAATCTGTCTTTTCATTATCAGTTGTCATTTGCTTCCTATTCACCTCCTGTACGGGATTTATGTATATTTCAAAAACGCGCGAGCCAGAAATATCCTTGGAAAAAAAAGCCGGCAGCATAGTATTTATTAACTTTTTCGATTACACAAATCTTCAGAATGTCAAGGAGAAGAATGAAGTTGCCTATCATGAAGCAGTTCAGAAAATAGTCGAGGGATTGGTATCTTCCTCTTCCTCAGGTAAACCATACAACTTCTTCCTGGGCGATTCATTGAGGAAGGGTTTGCCAGACAGAATGCTTACTCAAATGGCTGCAGCAGATTCTGTGATTAAAACCTGTAATAGGTTCAGGTCTGACATGATGCTTGCACTTGATTCTCTTAATATTTTCTTTGATTGGGAGACTAATACAGATATTAATGGTGACGGAAGCAAGAGCAAAACGAAAGATTTCTATCTCTATACACGGTTTTATTTGTCGCTCTACTCATCAACCGGGCAGCTGATTAACCGAAGCAGAGTCGATAATTCCCTCTTTTACAAATCCCGGCCAGCTCTTTCCGGTCTTATTACCTTCCAGCCATCGATTGCAAAAGCAAGCCAGTCGGTCGGATCGCTTGCTTTAAAGGCAGGCAGCGATTATGCAGCCAGGTTTTATTCATCAGATGTCAGGGAGTTGAGAACAATTTATACGGGTAAGGTTTTCAAGGAATCAAATTTATCAATGCAGGACGGGAACTGGAACAGAGCAATTCAACTTCTTGAGCCTCTTATAAAGTCCCCTGATCCTAAAATAAGGGAAAAGGCCGCGCAGAATATGTCTGTTGCCAGGGAGGGAGCCGGACTTAAGTGAGGTTTCAGAAAGGGTGATTTTATAATGATTATTTACTGTTTATCAAGCCTTAGCAGGAAGCCGCCCCCGGGGGCAAGATGAATCCTGATTGTATCATTCTTTTTGATAATCACATTCTTCTGAATGACATAATCGCCTGCATAGCGATCGGCATTTATGCCATCTTTGCAAACCGTTGCCTTGTAATTGCCATCGTCAAGGAAATCAAATTTTAATTCAAGATCCCTTTCAGTCCAGTTTGTCATTCCGCCCACAAACCAGTTATTGTTGTTTTTTCGGGCTGTGACGATAAATTCCCCAATTTTTGCATCCTTTCTAACAGTTTCATCCCATGTAGTAGGAAGATGGCCGACAATCTCCATGAAATCTGGCTCGCGGTAACCTTCAGAAGGATTGCCTGAAAATATCTGCATGGGGCTGTCATACACCACGAACATCGAGAGTTGATGACACCTTGTACCCGGGCTTCTCACAATGCCGTCGACTGGACGTGTCCCTTTTTCAGTAGCGTTGTTCAGCAGTCCGGGTTCATAATCAAATCCTCCTGCCAGCATTCGAGTAAAGGGCAGAGTTACGTCATGAGCTGGAGTTACCCGGTTGCTCCAGAGGTTATATTCCGATCCCAGGACACCTTCCCTCGCGACATTATTGGGAAAGGTCCGGTTAAAGCCCTTTGGAGGGTAAGCCCCATGGTACATGATCATAATTTTGTGCTCGGCACAGGCTTTTGCAATACGGTAATAGAATCTAATAGTTTTCTGATCGTCACGGTCAATAAAATCAGTCATTATGAAATTTACTCCCCACCTGTTAAACTGATTCAAAGCACTGTCCAACTGCCTGTCGAGAGTCTTTGCAAGTGTCCACATGCTTATTTTGACATTATTTTCTTTTGCATATCTGACAAGAGTATCCATGTTGATTGCCGGAGTAATTTTGAAGAGATCATTATTGTCGCTCCAGCCGGCATCCATCATTATACGGTCGAATCCGAACCTTCTGGCGAAGTCGATGTAATATTTGTACGAGGCTGTATTCAATCCGGCTCTGAAGGGTACGTTGAACAGATTAATTCCAATGATCCATTCATCGGTAAGGTTACCCGGTTTTACCCAGGAGGCATCTCCTATCCTCGAGGGAGAAGCCAGCCTGTAAACCAGATCGTTACCAGGTAATTGTTTGTCTTCTGAGGCTATTATCAAAACACGCCAGGGGAAGCTTCTTGTCCCAATGGTCTTTGCAATATATGGGGCCCTTTTTGTAACCAGGAACTGCGGATAGGTGCCTTCAGTCGACTTTTCCTCGAGCGGATATCCGGCAAAAATCCCTTTTAACCTACTGGTTCCTGTACCTCCTATAAACATTCCGGGATAATCCTCGAGGTCCGATTCCGTAATTGCCACTACGGGGCAGGCCTCCGATCTTATCAATACAGGTGAGAAGCCCATGGCCCCGGCTTTTATACTGTCGAGAGCGAGTTCGGGATACTCCTGTTCGAAACTGGTATGAAAAATATCTGCGTCATCTCTCTTATGAATTAATGGAATAATAGCTGTAGGTTTTCCAGGGAAAGAAAATTCTGCAACCTCATCCTTTACAATTACTGAATCTTTGAAAGAGGTCAGAATCCTGTAGGCGACACCGTCATCATAAACCCTGAATTCCAGCTTGTAGGCTTGTTTTAGTTTAATTTCCAGCAGGTTATAAATATCAGGAATGAGTCTCCTCTTCTCCGGAACAGTAGAGGTGATGACTTCACTTACACTTTTAACCGAATGGGATTTTATTGCATCGTCCGCGGAGAGTGAAGGCTTGTTTAGCAGAAGCAGGTCGATAGAGGAAGTATTTAATATGATCTTGTTATCGAATGATACAGTGTACTTTAACTGTTTTTCAGCCCATACTCTTACAGCTATTCTCCCGGTGGGAGAAACAACCTTCAGAGTATCAGAAGACCATCCTGAAATAGTGACTGATAACAGGGAAATGATTGATAATAATCTGCTATAACGTAGCATCCTGATAGTTTTTAGTTAATGACAAAAAAAGTACAGCTGGAACCAAAAATCTTAAATTTTATGCCAATTAATATATCGACTTAATTTTTGTATAAGCGTAAATTGAAGAAGACTCCGGAATGTTCCTGCTATTTCCGGGATGATTTCATCTCTGGCGCTGCCCAGAATATTTCAGGCTTATTGGTCTTATAATAATTATGAGTTACCCCTGTTGCAGTATCTTTTTTTACCGATTTCTGGGGCAATTGGTTAAAGGCATTAAGAGATATCAGTTCGACGTAAGTATACTCTTTTCCGCTCTTCCAGGTTTCATAATCAAATTCACTTTCGAGGGGTGATTCCAGCCTGAACAAGTTCTTAGCCATGTAATTATAAAGACCAGAATCAGGTATTGGGGTTCCACTAGGAACTAAAAGAAACCTTATTTCTTCAGACGGAAAAAGAACATAAGAACCAGAAGGATTAACCTGAAACCA
>CAIPJU010000595.1 GCA_903865465.1 uncultured Bacteroidota bacterium | reverse complement strand
GATTGAATTGAAATTTTAGTTTCCTGATTAAGAGTCTTTTGTACCCAAACCAAAAGAGAGCTTCCTTCTTTAACTGCCCGAAAGCTGGCTTTGCTTCCGTTTAATAATACTTCCAACCTGTCATTACCTTTCCAGTTTTCAATTGTAATTGCAGGGTTAATTACGGTCCCGGTAGGAATGATACTGAATTTGCATTCTTGTTTCTTCCCCTTTGATTTAAATATGATGGATCTGTAAATCCGGTCGATTTTCACAAATTCACAATTATTGTCAAGCATTGTAATCCTTCCCGGATCAAGCCATGTCCCGATCTGGTCCCTTATCTCTTCATAATTATATGGTTTAGAAATACCTACAAGCATAACATGACTCCTGAACTTCCGGCCTGCAGAATCTACCTGGTAATGGTCGTTAAAATCGAGACCTACCCTGTAAAAACCTGCGCTTACCAGTGAGGTATGGGTTACCTCATTTTTATTGGATGCATAGGAACGCGATGTTTTGCCCCATTCCTGAGCGTTTTGTCCATAAGGCTCCCTGCCAACCGGCCAATGCGAAAAATTCCAGGTTGTATTATGCCAGTCGATCTGAGTCTCTATTTTTATACCCGACCATAGTTCAGGATAAGCCTCATCCTGACTGTAGACAATATAAAAATCTGGGAGGTTGTTTTTAAAATGGCTCTCATAAGCAATCTGATTCCATCCCCACGAGTCTTTGGAATAAGTGTGGTTCGTCGGCTCCGGGAAATATGATTTAACTGAATCCTTCATTGTAAAAACAGAAAGGGCCGGAGAATTGCAAATATCTCCTGCTTCCACAAGTGAACCACCGATTGGCATAAGCTCAATAATTTCAGGTCCCCATACTCTGCGATGACTTACATCGAGGTTTGGCATATCAATTAATTGACGTGTACCGGTACCATCAGGATAAAATGTCCAGTACTCATCAAAATAAGGATATTGTTTGCCTTTCAGGTGCTCGCCTGTAAAATCGTAATTTGGATTTAAAGGAATACCGTGCCAGTGAATGATTTTCCTGACATCATTATTTTCAATTATTGTAACAGACTGCCCATGACGCTGACGATCTGACATAGCTTCATGGCATCCGGGGTACAGGGAATCGCCGCTTTCAAAGAATTCAAAATTCAACATGAACTGATTGGTAAGCCTCCATGCAGGTGCATTATTGGCCCTGTCCCAAAGTATAAATTTAATGTTCTTGTCATACCTGAATTCATTGCCGAATGTCACAACTGTAGCATCGCCATCAAATCCTGACCAGGAAAAGTTGCGCCTGACAGCTTTAAAACCAGTATGACTGTCATCCTGATCATCGGTTGGGGTTTGTACAACCTTGATGCTTTTAAACACTGCCTCTATGTCGTTTGAATCAGTAGAAGCTCTCGCAACCAATGCAATAAAATATTTCTTTTCAGGCACAAGCCAACTATACTGAGGAGCCACCTCCATCCAGTCATCTGATGTTATGCCCCACTTTGTAAGCTTTGTCCCGTAATAAAAATGAAAAGTATTTGAAAGAGATTCATGCAGAATCCTGATCTTTTTATTTGTGGAACGATAAGGGACCGAGAAGGTCATGCTGTCGAGCCTGGCTTCGTAACGCGACGGGTCAATTATCTTTTTGGGATCATGGACATTTCTGATACCATTTTGCTGATCATATTGGTTAACAAAAGTAATTCCATCATGTTTTGATATCGCAAGCATCGTAAAATTCGAAGTATCAGGGTGTCCATTCTTTTCTGCCACCAGGGCAAGACCAATTAAGTCGTCTTCAGCGAATTCTGCCTCAGCATAAAAGTTACCAGAAAGACTTTTTGTGTTATACAGGCCATACCACCCTTCCGGTGTTTGATTCAAAATTGCAAGCTTGTGATTTTTAATTGCAAAGGAACCATTTTTGGCACCATTAATTTTTATTTCTTTCCAACCTCCTGCAGGTGCTGAAAAATTATCCTCAATAAGGCTACTATGCCTGGTGTTACAGTCAGTGCATAGAAGCATAACTAAACATAATTTCAAAAAAAGGTTACTTTCAGACCTGATTTTAATGCTCATAAATTCATCGGGGTTATAAATTTTGCAATTACAGAGTATTGTAGGTTTAAAAATAATTCAAGGATGAAATAATACTTACCAGTTCATTGCTTTTCTGATAAAAGGTTCAAGTTCATTCGCCACTGCCCGATGGGATGTACCGCTTGGGTGCCAGTCACCCGGAACGCCTTCAAAATTTACCATGTTATCATGGGTATATATTAATACAGTTAATCAATACTCTGTCAGCTATTTTTCCCTAATCTTTCTGATCGTTTTCCAAAGGATATTCATCGTAGTTGTATCACTTATATAAACAGAATTAAGACCTTGAGGCTCGCCAAAAGGATCTCCTAAAAAGAATTCAGGATTATTCATAACTTTTTCCCACGAAGCTGGTTTCCCAAATCCTCCGTATGCCCAAACATTAACTCCTGCAAGTGGAGCATTTACGGCAGAACTGTCTTCAAATATTTTCATTATCGATCTGAAATATTCATTTCTGGACTTAATTGTGGAAGCAGGTGAGGTGGCACCTGAATCCCTGTCAAGGCCGAATTCTTCCATTGTAATTGGTTTACCAAGTTGCCGGGCAAGAGCAATATGATGGTTTATGTATTCACGTGCATTCTTTATTGAAACGGGAAGCGTGGAATCTGCTCTTTTTGTATCAAACCAGCCCCAGTTCTTTGCCCAGAGATGAAAAGTAATGAAATCGATGGCAGTATCATTGTGTGTTCTTAAGAAATAATCCTCTCTTTGAATAGCGCCGACTATCCCTTCGGAACCTGTCGTAACAAGATGATTGTGGTCGATTGAGTGAATCCAGGCCGAAGTCTCTTGATTCCACCTGATAAATTGATCTATGTTCTTTTCACCCACTGCTCCGTCGGGACCGGGCCGCGGTTCATTTGCCAGCTCCCATGCCATTATTACAGGATCGTTCCGGTATTTTAATCCACTAAAAGTATTTGTTCGGTTCACAAGCATTTTTACGTAATTACGAAACAACTCATTGGCCTTTGTATCGGCGTAAAAACTGGCACTGTATTTCATCATCCTGGAAAAATCACCATGATTATCTATGTCTGTAACAGAATCACTTTTGCTCCAGTTCATGTATTGCGCCATGCCACCTGACCATTGCCAGTAATTATTCAGGTAAACCACCGCATACATTTTTCGTTTTCCCATTTCTGCAAGGACAAAATCAAGTCCTTTAAGCAGACCTTCGTTATAGATCCCCGGAGATGTTTGTATTGTTAGCGACAATGATCTGTCAAAGGCCGATTTTTCTGATCCGCCAAGAATCCTTAGATTGTCGAAACCATAAGATTTTAGCGTATCCAATTCTTTTAATAATCTTTTTTGTCCTTCACTTGTTGCTCCAAGGTAGCAAGCATACCACATATTAAATCCTACGAAACGGTAAGGTTTGCCTTTCAGGTCAAAGTGAGTTCCATTTACTGAAATAAACTCATTTCCGGAATGTGAATTACAACCTACCAGAACTGAGAGTAAAATTAGTAGAATGATATATTTTCTCATCTTTTAAATATTATTATCCTGTTTACAACCAGACCTAAATATAAATTATATTACATTAGTTTTACTTTTGTCGTTTACTTATTTTTGATTTATCTGTCAAACAATCAACCGGATGATTAAATCACTAAAATCATTACTACGGAATCCATATCTTTCATTATGATCATATTAAAGAAAAATTAAAACACTTTTAAGAATACTTTTTTAAATTTTTTTATATCCTGCAGCATATGCCTGATCTTTTTGCTTCAGGATACTGTAATTTGTGAAGCACAGCGATTAAATGGCATGGGACCGGAAAATGAATCCTGGCCGATAATTACAAGAAAAGGTGACCAGCTTATGGAAGGCTCTTCTGTCTTTCGTTTTTTTTGATTGTGTGCGCCGAATATTCAGCAAAACGAATCTCAGATAAATATTGACCGCACCAACCGGTTTCCTGATGAATATGAAATCAGGGATATTCCCGACGGGCTAAAGCGTGTTGGCAGCCGTGTAACACGGACTTTCACACTTTCAGTTTATTCCCCTGAAGATAAAGATATGCCTGTTTATATATCAGGCCGCAGGAAGAATACTGTCAACGGCATACTTTATAAAAATGATCCTGCAATACTGGCTTGGCAGCTGGGTAATGAATTTGGCAGCTATCCTGGCGACCGGGGTTTAAAATATGAGGAATGGTCACCAAAAATTCTTGCCTGGAGCCTTGAAATGGATGCTTATATCAAAAAAGCAGACCAAAATCATCTTGTTATGGAAGCCGGTGGTGCGGACCGAAGCAAACTTATCGCCGACCCGAATATCGAAATAATAAGCGAACACCTGTATGAATACTGGAACAGGATGAGTGGCCGGCCATGGGTGCTTTCTCCGCTGGCTCTCGAATCATATAATCAATGCAAAGGCAAGAAACCTTTGATTATTGATGAGTTCGGACTTGGTTCGACAGAAAACCTCCGTGAGCTGATGAAAACGATCAGAGAATCAAATATTGCAGGAGGACTCATGTGGAGTATCAGAAGTCACAGACGCGATGGAGGCTG
>CAIPJU010000594.1 GCA_903865465.1 uncultured Bacteroidota bacterium | reverse complement strand
ATTTTCTTTAAAAAATGATTTAATTCAATCGTTTGATATTTTATTTTAATTATTTTGGCAGGCCCTAAAACTGATTTATGAAGAGATTCTTTTTATTGTTTATTCCAGGCCTTATTGCAGGTCTCCTCATTATTTTGGGCGGGAGTAAAGCATTGGATATGACATCTTCAAATGAGTATTGCATGTCGTGTCATGTTCATACCGATGCTGATGCCATGTGGAAGAAATCATCTCACTACGATACCCGTTCAGGATTCAGGACAGCATGTGTTGATTGTCACCTTCCTCCGAAAGGGCATGGTTATTTATGGGCAAAAGGGACGACGGGGCTTCGTGATCTCTGGAGCAAGTGGACAAAAAAACCATCTTCATTCAACTGGCAGGATAAAAAAAGGCTTGAAAATGCCAGAGGATATGTATATGAAAGCAGTTGCCTTAAATGTCATGAAAACCTTTTTCCGGCAAAATTGTCGAAAAAAGGAGAAGATGCACATCTTTACTATCAGCAGACAAAAAAGAGCAGTGAACTTCATTGCATCAACTGTCATCTGAATGCAGGTCATTATATAGAAGGTTATACTCATGGGAGCAATTCCAGATTCGGAAGTGTGTCATCGGCTCCAAAGGAGGTATTCAAGGAAGCTTCTAAGGTTACAGAATTTAGGAATTATACTGAACATATTCCGGGCTCGTCGATATCATTTAATATGGTTGCGGTTCCTGGAGGTAAATTTAAAATTGGCAGTCCCGAAACTGAACCTTTCAGAAAAGCTGATGAAGGTCCTGCAAGGGATGTAGAGTTAAGTCCATTCTTTATGGCTGAGACTGAGGTTTCGTGGGATGAATTCCTTGCCTTCTATGTTCAGACAGCAGCCGAAGGGCGTACAACTGATACCGAAGGACTCAGGAAAAAGCAGGAATCGGCTACTGATGCCATCTCAGGTGCCACGCCACCTTATGGTCAGCCCGACCAGGGATGGGGAATGGGTCAGAGACCGGCTATCTCATTTTCATATCATGCTGCTGAAACATATTGCAAATGGCTTTCATCGGTATCAGGAAAGAAGTACAGGCTTCCAACTGAAGCTGAATGGGAGTATGCTGACCGGGCGGGAACTGCAGGTCCATATTTTTTCCCCGGCGATCCAAGGAAATTTGAAAAGCAGGGCTTAAGGGCAAGACTTTCGAAGAATGATACAACTTATATAAACAGGTACATTATATATAAAGGAAACAGTCCGTCTAAAACGCAGACGGCTGACAGGGTTAAGGCAAATCCTTTTGGACTGAAGAATATGGCCGGAAACGTTGCCGAGTTTTGTTCCGACTGGTATAAGGAAGATGCATATTCACTCTATCCTGCAGGTATTGTAAAAGATCCCAAAGGGCCTCCAGAAGGTACGGAACATGTTATAAGAGGCGGATCTTACCTGAGCACAGCCGATCTTTTGAGAAGCGCTTCGAGAGATCATACAAAAACTGAAGCATGGCTTAGGACGGATCCGCAGATGCCAAAAAGCATCTGGTGGTACTCCGATTGCTTCAATGTTGGATTCAGAGTGGTGTGTGAATTTGATGAAAAGACTGGAAATAACAGTGGAAATGAAAAATAATAATCTCAATTGGATTTTTTATTTTTATAACCAAGAAATCATTAGGTTTTGAAAAAATTACAATCTAAATTGCATCTATTGGATATTTTAGTTTAATATACCTCTGACCCGACACCTGATCGTGAAAAGGTTAAAAGGCTGATAAATATAGAATTTTTAAATTTTAGAACATTTTAATAAATTACCAAACCTGAAACTCATATTCCTTGGGAGGGAATTTAAGTGACTGCAGAATTACTGCTTTCACCTGATAACCTTCTATTGAAAATGTGCTAACTATCTATTTACCCATTAATTACTAACTATCTAACAATGTAACAGTATGAAAAAAACTCGAAACTGCTTTTGGCCCCTAAAGCCAATAGTGACTATTCTTCTGTTCTGTGGATTGGCATTTCCGGCCTTTTCGCTGGTTGCAGAGAGAGCTTACGGTGATAATCTCCCGGGATCAGTTGCTGATCAGCAGCAAACAAAGGTCTCCGGTGTTGTCACTGATGCTTCAAACAAACAAGCTATGCCCGGTGTCAATATCCAGGTAAAAGGTACTACAACAGGAGCCATTACGGACATGAACGGTAAGTTTACACTTCCAGTTGCTGATCCGAATGCAACCCTTGTTTTTTCATTTATTGGCTATGTAACCCAGGATGTTGCTGTAAAAGGCCAGACTTCGGTTAATGTTGCTCTTGTTGCCGAAGTATCGCAACTGAGTGAGGTTATCGTCGTTGGTTATGGTACCCAGAAGAAAGTTACAGCTACAGGATCGGTATCAATGGCAAAAGGTGATGACATTCTGAAATCACCCTCAACAGCCCTTACCAATAACCTTCAGGGACGTCTGCCCGGACTTACCACCATAACACACAGTGGTGAACCTGGACAGGATGGAGCTACTCTCTACATCCGCGGTGCCAACACCCTCGGAGATAATACTCCTCTTGTTGTTGTCGACGGCGTTGCAGGTCGTGGTATGGACCGTCTTAACCCTGCTGATATTGAGAGCATCACAGTTCTCAAAGATGCTTCAGCTGCAATCTATGGCTCGGAAGCTGCAAACGGTGTTATTCTTGTTACAACAAAACGTGGCGCTGTAGGAAAACCTAAGATCTCTATCAACATGAATGCCGGGGTAACCCAGCCGACCAAAATACCTGATATGGCAAGTGCTGAGCAATATGCAACTATGCTCAATGAAATTCAGTTCTACAAAAACCCAACTGGCGGCCGTTACCAGGTTTATTCTGCAGACGATCTTACCAAATATGCAGATGGTTCCGACCCATGGGGACACCCTAATACAAACTGGTTCAAGTCGGTTTTCAAAGATTGGTCATCACAGAACTCACAGACCGCTTCTATTTCAGGTGGTACTGACAATATGAAGTATTTCCTTTCTCTTGGTGCAAAATACCAGAACGGTATTTACAAAAACAGCGCTACAAACTATAACCAGTATAACTTCCGTACAAACATTGACGGTAAAATCACCAAGAATATCAGTATTGCATTCGACGTTGCCGGAAGGGAAGAGATCAGGGATTACCCAACCCGCGCGGCTGGTTCAATTTTCCGTATGCTTATGCGTGGTAAACCAAATATGCCTGCTTACTGGCCCGACGGAACACCTGGACCGGATATCGAGTATGGCGACAACCCTGCAGTTACTTCAACATCTGCAACCGGTTACGACAAAGATAAAACCTATGTACTCGAAAGCAACCTCCGTACTGTTATAACAATTCCTTGGGTTACTGGTCTTTCAGTTACCGCAAACGCTTCCTTCGACAAGGTTATTGACTTTGAGAAAAAATTCGAAACTCCCTGGTATCTCTATACCTGGGACGGCAATGCCCAACACACAACCATCAAAGGTAAAAGAGGTCTCGTTGCTCCACAGCTTACCGAGAATATGCACGATGGTCAGAAGGTCAACGTGAACGCTTATGCAACTTATGAGAAAACCCTGGGCGGAATTCATAACATAAAGATTATGGCCGGTGGTGAAAGAAGAAGCGGTATGACTGATTACCTTTCAGCTTTCAGGAAGAACTACATCTCTTCAGCTATCGACCAGCTCTTTGCAGGTGCTACCGACCAGTACATGTCGAACAACGGTTATGCAAGCCAGAATGCTTATATGAGCTACTTCGGACGTATTAACTATGACATGAGCAGGAAATATATGGTCGAATTCGTATGGAGATATGACGGATCGTACATGTTCCCGCAGAGTAAGAGATTTGGTTTCTTCCCGGGTGTATCGGCAGGTTATCGTATTTCTGAGGAAGACTTCTTCAAAAGCAGTTTCCTCTCCTTCTTTAATGATCTGAAACTCCGTGGTTCATGGGGCCAGACTGGTAATGACCGTATAGCTGAATACCAGTATCTTACAACTTATGGATTTGTTAGCGGAAGATCATATGTTTTCAATGCAACAGACTCAAAATTACTTCAGGAAACGAAGATTCCCAACCCGAATGTAACATGGGAAGTTGCAAACCAGGCTAACATTGGATTCGATGCTACCTTCCTTAATAACAAGATGACTTTATCAGCCGACTATTTCAATAACGTTCGTTCACAGATCCTTATCCAGCGAAATGCATCTGTTCCAGGCTCAACAGGTCTTACCCTCCCTCCGGAAAATATCGGAAAGGTTAAAAACAAGGGATTTGAAGGCGTTATAAGCTATCGTGACAAGGCAGGTGATCTCGACTATGGCGTTTCTTTCAATGGCAGCTATTCAAAGAACGAAATTGTTTTCTGGGACGAAACACCAGGAATTCCTGAATACCAGAAATCAACAGGAAGGCCAATGGGGTCAACTCTTTACTATCAGGCAATTGGTATTTTCAAAGATCAGGCTTCTATCGATGCCTATCCTCATTGGGCAGGTGCAATGCCTGGCGACGTCATATTTAAGGATGTCAACACTGACGGTGTTATTAATGGCCTCGACAGGGTAATGAATGATAAAACTCCGCTTCCAAGATTTGTGGGCGGTGCTACCATTGATCTTAAATACAAGGGCTTTGATCTTTCAGTACTGTTCCAGGGAGCAACCGGGGCTCAGGTATATCTTCCTCAGGAATCAGGTGATATAGGAAACTATTATAAAATTTATGCTGACAACCGCTGGACACCAGAGAATACCAATACCAATTACCCGAGATCATGGAACCGCGATGAGGAATACTGGAGGAGTCAGCAAAATACATTCTGGCTTCAGAATATGAATTATGTGAGGCTGAAAAACTTCGAAGTTGGTTACAGCCTACCGGAAAGCGTTACTAAGACTTTAAATATCCAGAGTCTCCGCTGCTATGTAAACGGCCAGAACATCCTTACACTTGCTCACCAGCATTTTATCGATCCTGAACTCACGCAAGGAACTGATTATCCTCTTGCCAGAATTATCACTGGCGGTTTAACCTTAACATTCTAAAAAGTATTGAAAATGAAAAAGATATTTAATATACTGATGATTTCATCCCTTGTCCTTATGCTTTTCTCGTGTGAAAGCAAGGATAAGTTCCTGAATAAGCAGCCTCTGGGAGAATATTCCGAAACTGCTGTATGGAGCGACCCTGCACTTGTGCAGACATTCGTCAACAGCATGTACAGGAATGCTCTTGGATGGCCTTTCGCTATCGTACGTCTGTCGGACCTTTCCGACGAATCATACTTTACCCCTGACTGGGATTGCCTTAACTTCAATAAATCTTTGATGACTTCTGACTATCTTATGGGATGGGAAGTATCCTGGTCATCCTTGCATACTGTTCATTATCGTTGGGCACCATTATATGCAAATATCAGGCGCACGAATATTTTCTTCAATAAGATAGGAGATGTTAAAGGCGACGCAGATGTTATTGCTAATCTTAAAGGTCAGGCTTACTTCATGAGAGCCTGGACATATTTTTACCTGACAGCTCTTTACGGCGGTGTTCCTATTATCACAAAGGCATATTCTCTTACCGATCAGTTTGAAGTACCTCGTAACACTTAT
>CAIPJU010000593.1 GCA_903865465.1 uncultured Bacteroidota bacterium | reverse complement strand
TCTTGGAGTTAAAAGTGATAGTTTGCAAAAGGTGCTGTTTTTCGACCTTTTATGCAAAAAATCTATTCATTTCGGTAAGCGCAATTGTTTCGTACAATTCAATGATTATACCGCCTTAGCAGTAAAATATCCCTTTTTAATGAAAAAGGAGTATCATTAATCTTAAAATTACCGCCATAACAGTAAATATCTGACTAATGCTTGTAGTTATAAAAATAATTGATTATATTTACCGCTATAACAGTAAAAAATGATACAGTCTCAGGAATTAGCAGATATTATTAGGATGCATCGAAAAGCCGCCAAATTAAGTCGTGATAAATTAGCAGAAATGTCTGGCGTTGGTAAAACTGTGATTTACGATATTGAGAAGGGGAAGGAAACTATTCAATTGAATACTTTAAGAAAGGTACTGAACGTATTGAATATCAAAATAGAATTAACAAGTCCGCTGATGGATAATTTACGAAACATGGAAAATGAGAAAGGCTAAGATATATGTTAAAGGAGTTGAGGCAGGAACTTTGACTGAAATAGAACAAGGTAAAGACTATCTGTTTGAATACCTTGACGGGTATGATGGTCTTGAAATCTCAAGGACGATGCCAATAAATATTAAGATGTATAAGTTCGATAAATTTCCACCCTTCTTCGATGGATTACTACCAGAAGGGATTCAACTGGACGGATTATTGAAAATTAAAAAAATCGACAGGAAAGATCATTTCTCACAATTAATTGCTGTTGGTGATGACATGGTTGGAGTTGTGACCGTAAAAGAATTTGTAGAATGAACTTATGTCCAATAACATATACACCCTGTGGCGAAAATCGTTACAGCGAAGCAGGTCTTAAGCTCTTAGCCACTGGACTGAAGACACTCAACGACCTTGAATATACTGCCGAAGAACAACGAAAAGAGGCTTTCAATCGTGCAGCAAAAATGTCAATTCAGGGAGTCCAGCCTAAGTTAAGTGCTATATTGAGTATCAAGGATGAAAAATTCATTCTTGTAGATAAGGGTGGCAAATATATACTTAAACCTCAACATCAGATATATACTCAGTTGCCAGAGAATGAAGACATTACAATGAAATTGGCAAACGAGATCGGGTTGGAAATACCTGTTCATGGTTTATTGTGGTCAAAGGATAACACATTAACTTATTTCATTAAACGATTTGACAGGAAGGGACAGAATGATAAAGTTCCTGTTGAAGATTTTGCTCAATTGGCTGGTTTAAGTAGAGATACGAAGTATGATTATAGTATGGAAAAGATCGTTAAGTTGATCGATGATTATTGCACCTTCCCTGCTATTGAGAAAGTAAAATTGTTTAAGCTGGTCATATTTAACTATTTAATCGGCAATGAAGATTCGCATCTTAAAAACTTTTCCATTATTACCGATGATAATCAGGTAAGGTTATCTCCTTGTTACGATTTGGTTAATTCCTCAATTGTATTAAAAGAACAAGCTGAAGAATTTGCTTTGCCTTTAAATGGTAAGAAGAAACACTTAACTCGTAATATTTTGGTTAATTACTTTGGTATTGAAAGATGCAAATTAACTGAAAAGAGCATTGAAAAAGTTCTGGAAACAATCACTTTAGCAATTCCTAAATGGAAGGCTTTGATCGATATTAGTTTTTTATCAAAAGAAATGAAAGACAAATACCTCGATTTATTGGAAGT
>CAIPJU010000592.1 GCA_903865465.1 uncultured Bacteroidota bacterium | reverse complement strand
TAATGGCACCATTAAGTTCAATATTCCCCGCATGGCCGGTAAGAACAACATTGCCGGAAGCAGTTCCGCTTATGCCGGAAGCAAATAACTTCAATAGTGGATTTAGAGCATCCATAGATAATTTTCGGGCCTGGGCTGCCAGTTTTATTTTCTTTAATGTGGGATCATAAAAGCCTGTAATATCTATTGTTTTTGATCCCGCCAGATCATTGTTTGCACTAATATTGACCACCTTTTTCCCGATATCGAATGCGGAGTTTATGAAAAAATTACCAAACGGACTTCCAAGTATAGTCAAACCCGATATTTTAAGATTGCCTTCGGCAAGTAAATTCCTGTACACATTTGTAAGCAGGATATTCCCATCCACGCTACCTTTGAAATCAATCACAACCTTATTGGGATCATCCTGATTCTTTTGATTTACAAGATAAGTAATAGGTGAAATATCGATTCCCCTAAAATTAAGATGCAGTGTATCAGCAGGATCTTCCGATACCGAACCATCGATCATATAAAAATGATCCTGATTTGCAATTTGAAATTTGTTGATTTTAAATGAGCTGGTGTCAATAAGTACTGATGATCTCTTTATTTTCCAGAGATTATCCTGAAGGTATATATCTGATGAATCAATAGTAACTGCGAGAATGGGATTCCCTTTTCCCTTTGGATTGTTTTCAATCATTCCCCTTGCTGTGAAGTTCCCCAGATTCAGGATTTTATCCTTGTTATTCCAGTCAATTGAAAACACAAAATTGTCAGGTTTAGTATCCAGTTTTATATTGAAGCCTTTAAATTCTGTGTGATCGGATATTTTAAGGGAAGTGCTGTTAAGAGAAGCAATAAATGAGTTGCCCTTAATTTTTGCATCAAATTCAAAATCGCTGAACAGGTTCTTTTTAACAGACAAGGATTTTGACCGGCAGATAACACTTAGAACGCTATCGGGAGAAACAACTCCTCTTATATAACTTTTGTCGGCCAGGAGGACCCCAGTTCTGAAGAAATTATTTACTTTATCGGTATTCTTGAAATTTATATCGAAGGTGAAACTATTGCCTGTGAGTTTTGTTTTCGAAGGTGGCATCCTGAAAACTGAAGGCATCAGGCCTGATAATGTCCTCTTTAAGAAAGTCCCCAGCTCAGAAAAATTATAGCGACCCTTTATATCAGCATCGAGAAAATCGGTTCGCAGGCTAAGTGTATTTTGTCTCTTATCAGTATTTGTTTTGATAGAGAAATCATACATCTCAAGATCATTCCCATATTTATGCAGGGTTGAATTCAGAAGCTTTATTTCTCCGTCGAGATTATCGATATTGCTACCCCTGAAGTTAGAAGTGAGGAGCAGTGAAAGCGATGAAGTGCTGTCTGCCTTATCGAAATTAAGTTTGTAAAGGTTTGCCCTGGGAAGATTGAGTGTAAAATCGAATTCAGGAAGATCCTTTTCAAAATTAAATGAACCGAGAAAATCCATTTTAATATTTTCATCCTTGATATTTATGCTGCCATCCCATGTTTTATCCTTAAAGAAGCCGTTTAGTGCAATATTTTTATATACATAACTGTTAATCCCTACGCTGTCGATGTTGCCGGTAAGATTAACAGCAAATTTCTTTATTGAATTGGCAGAACCGTCAACATTAGCGCGAATGGTCAATTTTCCAAACAGATTAGGGTTGTCTGTAATTTCACCCAGATTAATATTCTTTCCGTTAAGTAGTCCCTTAATTTTATAATTACCTGATCCTTCAGGTCTTAATGAAACATCCGTTCTGATATTTCCAAGATCAGTAGAGATCTCACCATATGTTACAAAGTCAGTCAGGAATCCTGTAAAATTCCCGCTGAAAGAGATAACTCCCATCTTCTTAACCACATCAGGAATAACAATTTTGCCTTTATCTTTTATGCTGATATGGCTGATGTCATTAAAGTTTGTCGACAATTTATTGACTCCAATGAAAATATAGGCATTTTCGGCATCGGGGAGACCTGAAATATCGAAATCACAATCAAGATTGGTCCGATCCCTGTAGGAAAGCATAATATTCCTTCCTCGAAGTTCAGAGATAGTACCACTGACCCTGCCTGACAATAAGATATTCTCATTTTCAACTTTAAAAGCAGGAACAAAGTAACTAAGGTCAGAGGTATTAATAAGCGATTTGTTAAATAGAATTGAAAGCTTTACCTCCTCGGCAAATCTTTTGAAAGCGCCGGATGAATCAGAAGTGATGGTGATCTTAGGAATATTAAGAAGGCTGCTGTCGAGATTAATGGATGTTGAATTGAAGAAAATATTGTGTTTTGCAAGCATTACGGAACTATTCATCTTCTTCAATCTGAGACCTCCTGCTTCTCTGAAAGCAATCTTGTACAGGTCAAAGGAGGTGGTATCGTAATGAATTTTCAGATCTTCTATAATACCGTTGAGCGCAGATAGTTTCAGATTGTTAAAGTCAATTAC
>CAIPJU010000591.1 GCA_903865465.1 uncultured Bacteroidota bacterium | reverse complement strand
CTCCCCTGATGCCGATACAACCGACTGGAATATGGTAGTAGCCTCCAAAAGTGGCGCTAATGTTAAAAATCTCTTCCATGCAGAAGGAGTATTAACCGATGGCACTAAAACTATTCAGATAAGGGAGGTGAAAATTCTCGAAAGTGGCAAGGGTGCTCTGCTAAATTCAATTTGCGGCTATGAATTTACTGTCAACGATGTTGTGGTTGCTGCAGTTCAGACAAGTATTGATACTTTCCTTAAGAGAATAGTGTGGATCAGAAACGATATGGATGAGAAGATGAAGACTGTATTTGCAGCCGCAGCAGCGTCCCTGATGATCTATACCGATTATTCGATGACAGGGCAGTAATATACCCAAGGATTTTTTTAGCCTGGAAAATGATTCTGTCTGACAGGAAAACTTTTCTTATTATTACCTGCCATATTTCATGAGTTAAAGCTACAAAAACCGTAGCTTTAACCTTGACATAATCTGATCATAAAATGAATAAACCTGTCATCATCATAATTCAGATCATCTTTCTTTTTTTGTTTTCATATACCTCATGTAAGAAGGATGAAGCGGGTTTACCAGCTCCGAAATTCTATGCCGGAGCCGATGAATTAAATATTGATGATGTCTGGATCACACTTGTGGCTGATTCCCTTAATTCTTCACAATCGGGTGAGTGGTCGGTTCACAGTGGCCTGCAGGACAGCAAAGTCTTTTTCGAGGACAAAAGCTCTCCAAAGACTAAATTCTACGGCCTTCCCGGACAAACCTATTCGTTGTTCTGGAAAGTAAGATCCGATGGGAAAGATTATATTGATACCATGAATGTCAGCTTTAAGCCCTTAGACGTTACAATTGTTTCGGGAAGAAATTCTAATTCACCACGAATTTATTTAACCGGGCCCGGAATTAAGAATAACAGTTACAGAGGCGAGTGGATCGTTACCGGTGATGTAATAAGGTACGAGTCTGCGCAACTAAGCGGAACAGAGCTGCCTAAAGATAATTATCCCACCATCCTGGTATATGGAAAAGAAAACGGGACAGTCGAAGCCAAATGGACTGTCAGATATGGCAGTGTTTCATTTTCTGACACAATAACCTTAAAAACAGGAAATTATCTCGAATATGAGGCATTGGTTGATTTGCAGATGGATGATAAACCCGACTATTTTACAATCGAAGATGGCCATGTTGTCGCTCTCGAAATGGGAGGAATGGGAACAGGATGGATGTTCGGAGATTTCGACTACTTTCCAACCCTCAGGGCTTTAAAATATCTCAGAAGACTGGTTTTATACGGAACTGGACTGCATAACTTTTCCACAGATATACCAATCTTTTTAAAAAGCCTTACCTATATTGATATGTCAAGCAATTTTCTTGACCAGATGCCGGAAAACATAGGAGAACTAACACAACTTGAAACCCTGATAATTGATAATCAGCAGGATTCTCACGAAATAAGGCATATACCCGAAAGCTTTGGAAGCCTGGTGAATCTGAAAAGATTTCAAATGTCATCTATCCTTATCGATCTTCCTTCTACATTCGGGAACCTTCATAATCTTGAAAACTTCGATTTTGGGGGTAGTTCACTGAATAGCATACCTGAAAGTTTCGGGAATCTGACCTCTCTTAAATATTTCCACCTGAATGGATTTTATGGTAATTTACCCGAATCTTTCAGCCGGCTTACCGACTTGATAGAGCTGGTTGTAGGCGACTCTTATCTGACCAAGCTGCCCGACAGTATCGGGAATTTAAAAAAGCTAAACAAACTCTTCATACATGGACCAAATACAACCATTTCATCGCTGCCTGAGAGCTTCTGCGAATTGGACAGCCTTAAGGTAATTAATCTTGCCTGTCCTCTATTGAAAGAATTGCCCCTCAACTTCGGAAACCTGAAAAGTATTGAGGATTTGATACTTTATTCCAACTTAAGTTATTTGCCTCAGGGTATCTGTAATCTGTCGACTCTAAAAAATCTTAATATTGACGGTCCTAAAGATACCAATGTTGAATTTACAATACCCGATAATATCTGGCAGCTGGCAAATCTGGAAGGCATCTATATTAACAATAAGAATTTGCATACCGTGACGAGTAATATTGTGTTGCTCCCAAAAATCAAATACCTGGCACTCCCTAATTGTGAACTGGATTCCGTACCTTCAGCCATGGGTAATATGAAAACCCTCTCCACACTTAACCTGGGAGGCAATAATCTTTCTTCAATACCTCTCTCCTTTAAGAACCTAAGACTATCAGATCTGGCACTGCAGCAGAATAAGGATCTCGCCTGGCAGATAGATGAAATCAGAAGCTGGAGGATTTGTGTTTATCTCTATTATTAAATAAGAGCTGCATAAAGTCTTATTTTTCGTCATACCACAGATACTATGGATAAGCAGAAGCCAAGGTTATTAAACTGACCTATTCGGGAAATTGGACATCTTCCTGAGGCCTCTCTTAAACTTTTAATTAAGATCGTTGTTAATTGTATTGAAAACAATTAAATACAAATACATTATGAAAAGAGATATCCAGACATTCAGCCTTGTCTTCTTAAGCTTATTTTTTTCATTTTTCTCTCAGATAAAAGCCCAAAATTCATCTCATATGATAAAAGAGGAGAATGTGACTTATACTGTAAACGGCGTTCTCCTGAAAGGATATGTTGCCTATGATCAGAATGTGAAAGGTAAAAGGCCTGCAGTTCTGGTTGTCCACGAATGGTGGGGTCTGAATGAATATCCAAAGATGCGTGCCAGGATGCTTGCGGAATTAGGCTATATAGCAATGGCCGTCGACATATTCGGAGACGGAAAGACAGCTGCCAACCCCCAGGAAGCTCAAGATCTTACTAAGCCCTTTTATCAGGATCCCGGTCTCGCAAAAGCCCGTCTCGATGAAGCTATTAAAAAGATAAAGGAATATTCTCAGACAGATCCTTCAAATGTTGCTGCAATTGGATATTGTTTCGGCGGCGGAGTGGTTCTTAATTCGGCTAAGCTTGGGTCGGACCTTAAAGGTGTCGTCAGCTTCCACGGCGGACTCGCAGGAGCTCCTGCTGATAAGAATCTGCTGAAAGCCAAAATCCTTGTATGCCACGGAGGCGATGATAAATTCGTCTCACAGAAAGATATCGATAACTTTAAACATCAGCTCGATTCAATAGGGGCAAACTATTCATTCAAGGTTTATCCCAATGCTACACACGCATTCACCAATCCGAATGCAACTAAAACAGGTAAGGAGTTCAACATGCCAATAGCGTACAATGCCGAGGCTGATAAAAACTCCTGGAATGATATGAAAGATTTCTTTAAGGACTTATTCAGCAAATAATTTAAAAATCTCTGTGTAACTCTTGTTTTCTCTGTGCAGCTCTGTGTCACAATAAGTTAAAAACTTACACAGAGGGCCACTGAGAAACACATAGAATTGACCAGGCTAATACCTGCTGAAATACTCTTTCATAACATACCAGGCCCTCTTTTTCTCCCCTTTTTCAGAGAGTAAGCCTTTTCTGTTCCATCCGCCCTGTTTGAGCGGATGCATCCTGCCCGATGAGCGGTAATCGAAAAGTATCCAGGGGCAGACTCCTGCCAGACTGGGTGTTTTTGCAAACATCTCGGTCTGGTCTCTGTAAATTTTTTCCTGGAATTCTTCACTCCAGGAATCGGCTTCATCCTTTGGTCCGAAATTGCTGCCATAACGTGCTTCACCTCCAAACTCGGAAATAATCATTGGTTTATCGCGAAAAGCCAGCTTCCATTTTACTTCAGAAGCTTTTCCCTGCCAGGGTGTGTACCAGCCAAGATATTCATTTACAGCGACTACATCAAAGTATTTGCATATAGGATCCCATACATCAAAAGTGTTGTTGGCGTAATTCTGGTTGCAGATTACAGCCGTAATCAGGCGGGTTGAATCAAGCTGACGGCAGAGCAACGAAAGGTCGGTTAAGGCTTTATCGCGGTTTGGGGTATCGGAGGAAGTTTCGTTGGAAAGGCTCCAGAGAAATACAGAACAACGGTTCCTGTCACGCCTGATCATCTCCTTCAGCATCAGGCTCATCTTACCTGTAACCCCTGGAGCTGCAAATTCAATATTCTGATACACTGGAATTTCGTCCCAGACCATTAAACCCATTCTTTCTGCCAGTTTTACCATTTGTTCATTATGCGGATAATGACACAATCGGACAAAATTACAACCCAGTTCTTTGGCACTGTTCAACAGAATGAGGTCATCAGATTCTGAGAAGGCTTTTGCTGCAAGGCTGGGATTTTCTTCATGGATGTTCACCCCTTTCAGAAAAAGAGGCTTCCCATTAAGTAAAATATGAACTCCCTTTGTTTCAATATTCCGGAAGCCAATCTGATCGCTTAGGGTATCGGTCTCACTCTGAACAATTACCTGATAAATCTTTGGATTTTGTGGTGACCAGAGCTGGAAACCAGAAGCAAATCTGACTTCTGCCAGACCCTCAGCATTTGTCTTGGTGTTATAATCAATACCCAGTTCAGGAATTCTTACAGAAACCCTTTGCGAAAGTTGATTCCCATTCAGTTTGATCCAGCCCAGGACTTCATTCATCGAATTCTTCTTCAACTGAATGAAATAATCTTCAATAAATGAGCTTTGTGTCTCAATCAGGTTCACATCGCGGGTTATTCCTCCATAGTTGAACCAATCATAACCAGTTCCCGGAATGCCATCAGCAGCGCGATAATTGTTTGACCTGACCACGACAGAAT
>CAIPJU010000590.1 GCA_903865465.1 uncultured Bacteroidota bacterium | reverse complement strand
CTATTTATTCTTGTTTTTATAACCTGTATTGTAAATACCATTTTACTGTTTTGGTAACCCGAAGGGTTAAATAGTATTGACCCCCAATTTATATTTGGGGCATAAAAGCGAATGGCGAACCGCAACCCGGAACGGGTTGAATAAATGTTGCTAAAATGAACTGTCGGGTAGATATAATTCAACTATTTCAGGATTGTGGTTCATGGGCATTTCCATTACCCCAGCTTCGTTGAGGGTCACTAATATTCAACTCCTTCGGAGTTAGACTCTACCCAAACATCTGGCACAAAATGAACTAAAAGATGCGCCAAAGCTCTTGGCGTTTTATTTACAATGACCTCTGCGAGGTCGTATGTTTATAGCTATATGAATTATCTCTGGTGTTCTTGAGTGTAGTTTCCCGAATGGTAATTTCAGATATAGATTAAACGCAAGGACAAGTTCATTTCTACTCCATAATTTTTGACCTTCTTTCATCTTAATAATTGAATTTATTTATCCTCCTCTACAATAAATTTATAACTACAATTAACTGTCAGGCATTTATGATATTGAGTTTTTTCAACCGTGTCAAATAATTCTAAAATTAATTCCGTTCGACTGCCACAAATGGGACAAGTTGTTGGTTGATCGTTCATAATATATATGTCAGAATAATCCATCTGGAATTAAAGAATTAATCAATAAATACTTCACTAAAGTAAACAATATTTTTTGTTAAATATTAGAAGGAACAAAAGTAGCTGCTCTTATAGTTTAAGTCAACGGACTATGAGTCACGTCTTGAATTGGTTCTACCAAATTGGCATATTGTTCTTTAATTAAATGTGGGATTTAACAAATCGCAGAAAGCAGACTTGATAATGTGATAGTTTGATTATCCTTTTTTAACTGGCATTCCCAAATCACAATAACTTTCCACCCAAGTACATTCAAAGCCACCTCCGCAGCTTTATCCCTTGCCATGGTTCCTTTGATCTTCTGCAGCCACCACTCCGTTCGTGTTTTGGGTAACACGAAATAGGAACACCCTTTATGTCCGTGCCAGAAGCAGCCATTTACAAAGATTACCGTTTTGTATTTGGGTAATACAATATCCGGTTTCCCGGGCAGTTTGGTATCATGCAACCGGTACCTGAAACCATTGGCAAAAAGAAACCTCCTCACCACCATCTCAGGTTTGGTATCCTTCCCCCTGATCCGGCTCATATTGTAACTGCGGGTCTGCGTGTTGTGCACATCGGTCATGAAACAAAGGTAATAAGACGATTCAGCAATTCGGCGATCCGGCGATTTGAAAATTGGGCAATTCGGTGATTTGAAAATTTGAAACCAAGGGATTCAGGCAACAGATTGATTGGGCGGTGGCGCTCTTCGAACGACTGCTCCGCGGCGGGTTGAGCGGGAAATGCAGGAACAGGGATAACAGGGTCTTTCAGGGTTGGACTTATGGTTAAATAACGTCCGGTGCGGATCGGTTTGCGATTCTAATCAGTGTATTTCTGTACTTTATTTGAAAAGTTTGCTTCGTCGTCCGTCAGTCAATTGCCGGACGGACCCCCGCAATGCCAATATCGTTTTTTTTAATTGGTTAGGGTATCACCTACCCAAACTTATTTTCCTATCTTCGGCCTTT
>CAIPJU010000589.1 GCA_903865465.1 uncultured Bacteroidota bacterium | reverse complement strand
CGAATTAGAATATCCGGTTAGCAGTTTTAATGAATTCCGGGAGGTAATAAATGCTTCTGCTGATTTTAATAAAAAGAAACTAATAATTACTCCGTTATAAATATTGCAATTTATTCATGCTTTCCGAATAAAATGAGTGTAAAGGAATTAAGAAGCAAAATACAGAGATTAAGCTGTTTTAATCCCTATAAATTAATACCATCCAATTTGCTTACTTTGTAAAATACAATTCCACTTCAGAGCATCGAATAATATCCCTATGAAAAGTTTTATAATATTTCTTCTGTTAATCTTTATTCTTTGCACCTCGTTATGCAGACAAACAAAGGATATAGTTCAAACCGAAGGAATAACCTCGCCTCTTCATAAGAGAAATACAGGGAAGATCTTCTTTACCTCAAAATCAATTCCCTTAGCTGAATTGAAGGAAGACGATTTTCTGGATCACTACACATTTACCAATAAAAGCAACCTTTCCATTACGGTCTTCCTGGACAATTCCATCACAAATTACATGCATCAACTGGTGTAACTTATGCCCACACCCAGGAAGATAAAATGATGAGTGAATACATTCTGCCTGCTGTTATCAGATAATTCTGCACTTATAATCCTTAACTCATTCGGACAAATCCGGCATTTGTCGGACATTCTTTTGAAATTCAAAGGATGTTTGAACATTGATTCATGAGTCCAATGCGAAAATTAAGAATTCTTGCTTTCAGGATTGAATCTATTGCAGATTTAGCCCTGTAACTTAATAAAATACATGATTAGAGGCATTCTCCGTAATTATGGTATAATTAACAGTAATTTATATTAATGGAAATCGGATAAATAAATTCATTTTTGCACTGCGAAAATTTTAACTGTGGTTTAAAATGAAAAATAAACTTTAGAATTCATCGATTTCAAACTATTACTAATTTGATGTTAATGATTCCTTATACTCAATAAAAATTTTAAGAAGCCTATGATAAAAATGGTAAAACACAGATGCTTATTTCTGATATTTTTATTTGCATGCGTCACAGGGATCTCTTTTTCTCAATCGAACGACAGCACTAAGGTTGTCAGCCATTTTGGAGGCTCCTTCACTTTAACAAATAAAGGCGTTTCATCAATACCCAATTTAACTTTGGGAAAACCGGCTGCCATCATATTCCTGTCAATGGGCAGAAAATTAGCTTTTGAACCTGAATTTCGTATTGCGATGGAAGGTAAACCCTGGATGCTGATTTTCTGGGGGCGTTATGACTTGCTTAATACCGACAAGTTTTTTATTAGAAGCCGTATAAATACTTCTTTGGTTTTTAAAACTATCCCAGTTGTTTATGATGGAGTTACAATAATGACTATGGCTGCCAGCCGTACTTTCACTGCTGACCTCTCGACTAACTATTTCCTTTCAAAAAACATTAGTATAGGACCATATTATATGTATGTGTATGGTATAGAAAAGAATGCAATAAAGCATACCCATTTTCTGGCTTTAAGGGCTACTTTTTCAAGCATTAAACTATCTGATCAGTTATATATGCGGTTTGTTCCTCAAATCTATTATCTGCGAATAGGTAAATACGATGGTTTTTATTCCAATGCCACTCTGACTCTGGCTAAGCGCAATTTCCCATTCTCAGTATCAACTCTCATCAGTAAAACTATAAATACAAAAATCCCTATTGGTGAAAACTTCCTCTGGAATTTAAACCTGATTTATACTTTTAATAAGAACTACACAGAGAAGCGTTGACAATTGAGATTATGGGGTTTAATGAGTTAATTTTGAATCTACTCCGAAAAGTAAAGATTTTTGTTTTCAATTGTTCTTACCCCCGACCCCTGAAAGGGGAACAATTGAAAATCAGCAATTTTTAAAGTCCCCTTTGGGGGATTTAGGGGTAAAAAAGGCTTTTCGGAGTGGGCTCAATTTTTAAACGTGAAACTCTTCATTAATTCTAAAATGTAAACTTTACGATAAAAAAAGGTCAGGCTGAAAAAAATTTCAATCCTGACCCTTTTATTACTAATTATCTAATTATTACTCACTTATAAATTCCATAAGTGATTTGTCATAATTAAGGTGGACTTCACAATAGTTATCAAAAAACATTGTGGCACCATCTTTCTCACTATACTTTGGCCATTCCGGAAGTCCGGTTACATTTGGATTACCTTTGGCAGCAAAATTCGCCCAGGCCCTGCTCATTTTATCGGCAAGGGCATAAGCCTCTTTGCTGTCACCCGACTGCTCGCGGTTACGGGCTATGTTATTGAATACAAAGGATATTTCCATACAATGGACAGCCTTCAGCTTACCATCGAGAATGGGAGATTGCCATGTAAAGAGATACATATAAACAGGCGCACCTCCTTCGACGGATGACTTAATGTTGGCAAACTTAGCTGTACCAGGGCGAAACATAAGGTCAATGTCGAGAAGATCAGAAAGCTTCGTATCGTTGGGATAAATTTTCTTAACAGCTGCGATATAAGCATCGGTCTTATCGCCGAATTTCTGTTTCAGCATTTCCATTGCTTTCTCATCGGTAGCATTTGCGATAGCAGGATTGAACATAGAAGCAAGGAATTCATTTTTATTTGTTCCGATCATCAGAGGAACATCCTTAGCTATGGCATTGCCTTCAGGAGTTCCTATCTGGAACGGGATTACTTCCCCGTCATTACTCGGTGCCCATCCAAGCATACCCATCAGCCCTCCCTTTTTGGGAAGACGGTCGGAGACCTTTTTTATGGCGGCATTCCCTGCTTCAAGCAGTTTCTCAAACGGAACATCCTTCAATTTGTCAACATCGGCCGATTTTAGACCCAGTTCCTCAAGAATTGCAGTTCCGACCTGTTGAGTCATGCTTTTTTCTCCGAACGCGCCTGCAGCACCACTCTGCATAATTGCCTTATGAAAGAGTCCTTTGGCAGAAGGCATATGCATCAGTGTGGCAACCTTACCACCGCCCCCTGACTGGCCGAAAATCGTTACATTACCAGGATCTCCTCCGAAGTTGGAGATGTTGTCCCTCACCCACTCCAGAGCTGCTACAATATCGAGCATGCCAACGTTGGCAGATAATTTATATTTATCGCTGACGCCCGACAGATCGAGGAAGCCAAGTACATTCAGACGATGGTTAACAGAGACAACCACCACATCAGTCGATTTGCTGAGATTAAGTCCGTCATAGGTCGGCAGCTCATGCGATGAACCTGCAGTATAACCTCCTCCATGAAGCCATACCATAACCGGACGCTTCACTCCATCGTTAATGGCAGGTGTCCATACATTCAGGTTCTGGCAGTTTTCGTTCATATATCCGAAATTATGCTGCTGAGCAAATTCCATCTCATCGCTTAGTATCATCGATGACACATTTATTGGGCATACGGGACCATATGATCTTGAACTCCTTACACCTTCCCATGGTTTAACCTTAGCGGGGGGCATAAATCGTTCAGCTGTGGCATAAGGAATCCCCTTGAAGTTGACAATACCCTTATCGATATAACCGGCTACTTTACCACTAACAGTTTGAACAATAGCTGTCTTGCTGTCAGCCTGAATAGTATCGGTAACTGAAACCGGTTTCTGATTGCATGATGTAAATGCAAGGAGTGCATAAGCGAGTCCGGAAATAAGAATTTTCTTATTCATATAGTATATTTTTTAAGCTGAAGGAAGCGCTTTACGTGCTTCTCTGTCAGGGTCATTTTTAACTTCCGGTACATCATCAAGCACCATCACTTCACCTTTCTGGGAAGTATATCTTGGCCATGCAGGTAATCCTCCCTTGTCGGGATTACCGGTTTTCATGAACTGCAGGAGGGAACCTGACATTTTCTCAGAGAGTTTTCTTGGTCGGATACCACCGCCGGTGTGGGTCAGCATAAGATCGGTATTATAGAACCAGTGGCAAATATCGCTGCAATGAAATGCTCTCATGCGATTGTCGAAGAGAGGTGGCTGCCAGCAAAACCAGGCTACATATACCGGAGGCTGTTGTTTTGATTTTGAATCGGCCAGGGCAACAACTCCCTGCCGGTTCGCACTGACTAACGACCATATTTCAACCGGTTTTTTACCAGGAAATGCCTTTACATAGGCATCGACAATTTCACCGGTTTTATCACCAAAGCCGGCTCCGAATCCGGCCCTTTCTTTTAAATTCTCTTTTACTTTGTCGATAGTGACCTTCTCCAATTCAGCACTTGTCCTGCTGGGAGCCATTTCATTCATAGTCGAGCAGATAATCATTGGTACACCGGCAGCTACCGGTGTGGGATCGGGGTAATAAGGATCGCGTGGGATAACAACACCATCGGCGCAGGGATTGAATCCGCGTCTCATCATACCGCTGCCTGGTCCCGATTCAGCTGCCAGCTTTGCAGCAGCCTTATTCGCCAGAACGTAATACTCCATCCATGGCATCTCCTGAAGTTTAGCTATTTCATTTTTAGAAAGCCCGGCCTCCTTAAGAATATATTCACCAAGCTTTTCAGCATAATCCTTCTCACCGGTTCTCAAAGTAGCACCACTAAGCACAACCGCTTTATGGAACAAACCTTTTGCTGCTGGCATGGCCGTGACGGTAGTTACCTTTGCTCCCCCACCCGACTGTCCCATTATTGTAACATTTCCCGGATCACCTCCGAAATTTGTAATATTATCTCTTACCCATTCGAGTGCCGCAACAAGATCGAGCATTCCAACATTGCCCGATGCAGCAAACTTCTCTCCACCCGCAGAGGCAAGGTTAGTGAAACCCATTGGTCCCAGCCTGTGGTTGACAGAAACAAAAACAATATTTCCCTTACGGCTTAGATTTTCACCATTATAACCGTCCTGCTCTATCCCGTTGCCGTTGGTAAATCCTCCGCCATGAAACCAGACCATTACCGGCCTTTTCTTACCATCGTTTAGTGCCGGTGTGAAAACATTCAGCCTGAGACAATCTTCACTTACATCATCATAATTCCAGTGGTCGGCAAAAGATCCATAGGCGTTAGCATATCTCTTCTCCATTATTTGGGGAGCTGAATTACCCCACCAGACTGCTGGAAATACATCAGTCCATGGTTTGGGCTTTTGAGGGGGCATGAACCTGTTAGCTCCTGAAGTATCTGCACCATAAGGTATTCCAAGGAAATAATTTATTCCCCTGAGGAGATATCCCTTTACTTTGCCATATTGAGTATTTGCCAATGCAACAGCATCGCCAATGAACAAAACCTGACTGTCGGTCTTTTCCTGTTCACTGTTCGAACTGCCGGTAGAAGATATTGCAGCCTTTGCAGATACTGATCCCAGAGCAAGTCCGGTGGCTCCAATTCCAACGGTTTTAACGAATATTCTTCTGTTTGTTTTCATAGAATTTTTTATTTTATTGAAATTACACCTGTGTTTTTCATTGCAGAAGCAGCTTCAGAAGGGATTTTCCAGTTGTTATCAAAATTACCCTGGGTAATAATATTATCTGAATTCTCCTTAAAAAGAATAAAATCCTGCAGATTCTTCAGAGCATCAGCTTTCCCTCCCATAAATGCAAAGCCGACAGCTGTCTGCGCCTTACTGGCAGGCGTCCACCAGGGCAAACCTGAATTAACCAGCACATAATGATTGTTTAAAGGAAATACATAAACCAATCCATAATCCCTGGCATCGGACTTAAGACTCATAGGGAGCCTGTCGGCAAATTTTTCAATTATCGAATTGGTTTCACGGGTACCAAAAAGTATGAGGTTTGACTTATCATAGTCGCTCTGACGAACCTGTACATCGGATATTACACGGGGAAAAATCATAACCCTTCCCATCATTCCCCTGTCGGCTGCCCAGTCGGCTGCTGCAGCTGCCTGTACCCTTCTGGCTTCGAGTTCTTCTTTCGAAGGATTTCCGCCAGTACCGTAAACATAAACATGATTACTGCTAATGGCAGCATTCATTGGCCCTTCAGCTCCCTTTTGTTTAGAAGTGAGTCCGGGAGTGAATTTAATATTGTTCCACGAATTACTTGATTTTGAGAAAGAAACAGCATCGGATGTCTTAGCGGTGAAAGATTTGCCGTCGACTTTAACAGTTACTTTTTGTGCAGGGTTAAACTGGGGATGTCCGGCGAGGTTAAGTGTAAAGGCTTCGAGGGCAGTTGAAGTTATTTCAATAGTATTCAGTCCAGTGAACTTTGCATCAATTGAAGCAAGGGTGCCAGAAGTAAGGTTATCAATTTTAACCCAGTATGCTTTGTCATATTTGAATATTCTGGTACTGAATTTTACCTCCTGCGGAAAAGGATCTCTTACAAACTGAGAGAACCAGTTAAAGATGAAACCATCTTTGTAAGCATATTCCCAGCTGTTATGACCTATCCCCGGGTATTCAACATAATCAAAATGGGCAGTTGCTTTTTCAAATTTAGCTCTCCAATCCTGTGCTGTCTGGAAAAGAAAATCCTTATCGCCGATGAAAAGGTGGACCGGAAGGTTTAATGCGTTTCCCGAGAGATCAATGGTTCCCTCAGGCGGTGCGGGACAGCATGGTGCAATAGCAGCAAAAATGTCGGGATGAGTAAGGCCGATCCATAAGGTACCTCCTCCTCCCATTGACAAACCGGTAAGGTAGATCCTGTTTTCATCAATCGAAAACCTGCTTTTCAGATCAGTCAGCATATCAAATACATCCTGTTCAGGGATTCCCTGATAACCAGCAGTTCCACGGGCAAAAGGTGCGGCAACAATATAATCGACATCCTTCAAAACCGGCCAGTACCTTGTGCATTCAAGGTCAGTTTCAACAGGAACATTCCCGGGCTTAATGAAGTCCATACCCTGGATATTACCCTGACCAAATGCCCGGCGCAATCCAAGCCTGTGATTCGACATTGCACCATGAAGAAAGATGACCAGAGGATACTTCTTATTCTCATCAAAATTTTTCGGGATGTAAACAGCATAAGGCTGATCCGTCTCATCAGCTGTAGAGAAGAAAGAAAGATCCTGGGGACCGGCTTTTAGACTTTGGGCATTTGCCCTGTTGGCGCCGGAAAATATTAAGGCTGCAGTCAGCAGCATAAGTAAACACAAAGTTTTTGGGTTTTTCATTTCTCGATCTGTTTAGTAATACAAATTAGTACTTATATGTTTTGCTAAATGTTCAAAATAAATGGTAATACTCATCAGGAGTGGTTGTGTTACTCTTTTGGAAGAAGTGAACCTGATAAAGATAATTCTAAAAATAAAATCTAAAGTCTTTGCCTGACCCTTATTTTAGTAGATATCACAGGATTAATATTAATAATTGTTAAAAAAGACTGCCTCTGTCTCCAGTTTGAATAAAGGGTCCAGGATGAATGATTTTGGACCATTTTTCATTATACAGCTTTACCATTCCCGGATTTGTTTTTGAAACATATATGGTTTAATACTGGTTTTAAGTGTTATTTTGCATTGAATAAAAACCTGCACTATGAAAGCAATTTTGACCCTGTTATTAAGTGTATTTCTGGCTGAAGGCTCATTTGCCCAGGAACTTTATACTCTTCCAAAGAATTTTAATAGCAGCGCTATCAGTTCATTCGAGAATATAAATGGGGTGAAAGGTGCGGGTGGTAAAAGCAATCATTCAGCCAAAGGCAATGCATTTGAAGGTTTGAAAAGCGGTCAGTCCAAGACTTTATTGGAGATTGAAGGTGCCGGAATCATTGAGCGAATGTGGTTCACCCTGCAGAATCGATCGCCTGAGATGATGAGAGCTTTGCGTTTGCGATTTTACTGGGACGGGGAGACAAAACCGGCAGTTGATGTGCCCTTTGGTGATTTTTTTGGCTATGGCCTTTCGAAGGTTGTAAAATTTGAAACAGCACTCTTCTCAAATCCCGAAGGCCGATCTTTTAACTCTATGAT
>CAIPJU010000588.1 GCA_903865465.1 uncultured Bacteroidota bacterium | reverse complement strand
GTTGATATTGATGGCAATGTAACATTGAGAGGCGCAGGAAATGTAATGTTTCTGATCGACGGCAAACCTTCTGCACTGATGGGGGCAAATTATGCCGCAGTCCTTCAACAGATGCCAGCCAGTTCAATTGAAAAAATTGAATTAATAACGAATCCTTCAGCCAAATATAAACCTGATGGAACTTCAGGGATCATCAATATTATACTCAAAAAGGAGAAGAGCCTTGGACTGAATGGTCTGGTATCAATAAACGGAGGTAACGAAAAAAGGTATAATGCGAGCCTCTCACTAAACTACAATCCGGGTAAGATAAATATTTTCGGAAGTTACAGCATTCGCCAGGATGACAGGTTGAGATATACTGACGATAATCGTGTACATTATATTTCAAATCCGGACACCATAAACTACACTCATGTTGTTTCAGGGGATTCTTCACGGCCTCTTTCTCATATTTTCAGGGCGGGAGCTGATTATAAAATTAATCGAAACAATAAACTTGGAATATCCGGAAGCTACAACTATCGAAGTTTTATCCGTCATGCTAGCAGCACAAACCTCTGGCAGGATACCCAACTTAATATTACAAAAGATTATGACCGTTCACGACTTGACCCTGAATATGAAAAAGATCTTGAATTGTCGGCTAACTATATTCACTCTTTCGGGAAGGAGGGACATGAACTTACTGTCGATTATATTTCTTCTGTTTCTCATGAACAGGAAGATAACCACTATGTCAACATTTATCAGGTTCCAGATATATCCTCATCTTATGATAATACTCTCATCAAACAGGGTGGAAAAGAGTCACAGTTGTCAGTTGAATATGCAAATCCTGTTTCCGAAAATATGAAAATTGAAGCCGGATACCTTCTTGAGATGAGCAAAAGTGATATGGACTTCTATGGGGAGAATCTTGAACCGGAATCAGGTCTTTGGGTAAAAGACACAATAAAATCAAATCAGTTTATTTACAGGCAGGCCATACAAGTGCTTTACGGAACTTACGAACTGGAGTTTGACAGATTTAAAATTCTCGCCGGTATCAGAGCTGAAGAGACATTCCTTGATGAAGACCAGGTCACCACAAGTAAAGTTTTAAACAGCAAATATTTCAGGATATATCCCTCATTGCATCTTACTTATAATATTACTGAACCGAATGAGCTGCAGATAAACTACAGCCATCGTATTCGTCGTCCTGAGGGTGATGAATTGAATCCTTTCCCGGAATGGGCTGATCCATATAATCTTCGTATCGGGAATCCTTATCTTAAACCTGCGGATGTTCATTCTTTGGAATTTGGATATCAGTATAAGAAAAACAAGACTACATTCCTTTCAACTGCTTATTACCGTTACACTTATAATGGTATGACTGATATAACACGCTACATGAATGATACAGTAAAGCTTACTACCCGGGAAAACCTTGCAAATAGCAGCTCTGCCGGATTGGAAATAATCTTTTCAACTTCATTTGGCAAAGCGGCTACTTTGAACGTGAGTACAAACACCTTTTATAATACTATTGATGCCTCCAGCCTTGGTTACAGTAATAAAAAATCCATTATTTCCTGGAGTGCTAATCTGAGTGCAGGAATTAATCTTTCAAAGACCACTGTGTTTCAAATAACATCAAACTATGTTGGCAAGACTCTGACGCCTCAGGGAAATCAATTACCAACATTTGTTATGAATACCGGTTTCAAGCAGGAATTACTTAAACATAAAGCAGCACTTATTCTGACTGTTTCTGATGTATTTAATTCTCTCAGGAATATTACTGTAATAGATACTCCGGGATTGTATGAGAAAATTATCAGGCGTCGCAGTAC
>CAIPJU010000587.1 GCA_903865465.1 uncultured Bacteroidota bacterium | reverse complement strand
TATTGACATTCAGATTGCGATTGAGCGTACCCAAAAATACCTTCTGATGCATCGTAAGCTGAAGCAGATGGAAGAGAGGAACTCGCTGATTTCAAAAAAACTCGAAGCGCAGATCGACCGGCAGTTTATCGGGGTAAGTCCTCAGATTCTTGAGGTTTTCGACCAGGCAATTATTGCTTCAAAATACCCTGATTCAAATGTGTTGATTACCGGAGAGAGTGGTACCGGCAAGGAGAACATCGCCAGGATCATTCATTATTCAAGCAGCCGGAAGGATCATATTTTTTCTGCGGTCAACAGCAGCGCTATCACAGAAACACTGTTGGAAAGCGAATTTTTTGGCCATAAAAAAGGATCCTTTACCGGAGCGATCAATGATAAAATGGGTTTCTTTGAAAGTTGCCATCAGGGAACCCTGTTTCTGGATGAAATTGCCGATATGCCATTCAACCTGCAGGCAAAAATTTTACGCGCCACAGAAGAAAAAGTGATCACCCGGGTTGGTGATACAAAACCTATTCAAACCGACTTCAGAATTATTTCAGCCACAAATCATGATATTGATAAAAGGGTTGAGAAGAAAAAATTCAGGCTCGACCTGCTTCACCGGCTGAATACCCTGCATATTCATATGCCTGCACTGAGGGAAAGGGCGGAAGATATCAAACCCCTTCTGACGCATTTTGTAGATGTTTACGCCACAAAATTTAACAAGCCAAACGTCCATGTTTCCAGAGAGGTTTTTGAACCGCTGATGAAATATGATTTCCCGGGAAATGTGAGGGAGTTGAGAAATATGGCCGAACGAGCCGTCATCCTTTGTAAGTCTAATGTGCTCGGAATAAATGATTTCCCGGTTAAAGGTACAAAGTCAGCCACCACAGATGAGTCTGATAATTCAGTCAATCTGAAAATTAATGAACTTTATCTGATACAAAAAGCCCTCAGTAAAGCACGCTACAATCATCAGGCTGCGGCTGATGCGCTGGGAATACACCGGGATGCCCTTGGCAGAAAAATGAAAAAGTATAACATCAAAGCGGCTCCTGAAGAATAATGAATCAGCGCAAAACCTGAAACCCTGAAATATCCCTGCTGCAAAACAACACGCGTTTTCGCGTATCATACGCGATTTTATTGTGCAAAGTATCCTGATTAGTCCCGGATTCCATTTGCGAAATTTCCCTTTTAAAAAAAAATATCTTTTTATTTTCTTTCATCCCCAGGCATTTAGCTGAAACTTGACAGCGGAATTCATATTGCCGGATAATTCTGGCCTGCCCTTTGTATTACCTTTTGGCACAAGAGGTAAACCGTCCCTCTAATGTTAAGCACGGCATTCATAATTATTTAATATAGGAGATTAAAAAAATGGTAGAAAAGACTATCGGATCATCCAGCCTCGTAGAAGTTATTGACCGTATCCTTGACAAAGGTGTTGTGGTTGATGCATGGGTAAGAGTTTCATTGGTAGGTATCGAACTGCTTGCGATTGAAGCAAGAATCGTGGTTGCCTCTGTTGAAACATACCTGAAGTATGCAGAAGCAATCGGATTAACTGCAAAAGCCGCATAAGGCACCTTGCAGTAAGGCAGTTATTCTTGCTAAAACATCCTTCCAGGTCTGGTATCTGAAAGCATGAGGTACCAAGAATTTCTCTTTTAAAAAAAATGCAGCTAATGCAAACAATATAATAATTCAATCATTCAATATGAGTTCCCTGACCGAATTAAACATCGATGGTTTTTTCGACAATATTATAACCTCCTACGAATCACGGATCCAAAAAATTCAAACCGCCTTCCAGTCATCCGAAAATATTACAGAATCCTCCCACTCCCTCTTCGATAATGCCCATCATTCCCTCAACGACCTCAAAAAGGAAAGAGACATTTTAAACACCAGGCTTTGCGAAACCCTGGCAAAAAATGGTTCCCTGCGTAAAAAAGATTACAACACCATGATGTCGGGTATTCTTTGCGTGCTCGATGAAAAGGAAAAAGAAGCCGAACGTCAGTTTCTGAACTTTATTGAAGCGCAGAAAGAGACCGCCCAATCGCTTAAAAACAGCCTGCTGGGCATCAAAGATATTACCTCTCAGAACAATTGCGATAAAATTTCCATCATCAAAGAGCAACTTTCTCAAATTTCCAAACTGCAGGAAATGAGAAAGGATGCAGTCATGAAAACATTTTTGGATTTTCAGCAAATGCACAACAAAATGATGGCCTGCCTTGAACACCTGCTTGAAAAGGGCGATCACATTTTAATACAGGATATCAAAAATGTGAGATATCAAATACTGAAAGATATCAATTAACTCAGGTAACCAAACATTCATTTAAAATTAGGAGATAGAAAAATGGAAACAGAAACAGGGAAGAAAAATGTTATTAGAAAAGTACTTTCTTCAGTCAAAATATTTCTGCAAAAATTATTACTTACCCTAAAAACATGCTG
>CAIPJU010000586.1 GCA_903865465.1 uncultured Bacteroidota bacterium | reverse complement strand
GTCCATCGTTAGGTGGAATCTCAAGGAAGCCGGAGTCAAAATTATGGTCTAACGAAATGAAACCTTCGTGTGTAATGTTTGCTGCTTCCCAACATCAATTGCTGTTGGTAGACTTCTATGTAGGGATTCAGATCGTTGGCCTGCTTTTTCTGGTCCCACTGATTTATGACCCTGCTCAATTCATTCAGGCTTACACTGACTAATCCGTTATAACGATCGAGAGGAGATAAATCATGTGTTATTGAAGTGACTATTGCCGAAAGATACGACAAGGGCCCCATTTTAATCATATCGGCACCCAGGACAAGCATCGTGGCAGCTGAGGCGCAATCTAATGGCAAATAGGCTATTATCTTTTTGTAATACTGCCGGAACAGGTTTATTATTCTTAGCGATGCCTCTCCCGAACCTCCATCACTCTTTATGAAAAGGTAGAAAGTATCATGCTGCTCCTTATTATTCTTTATGACATCATAAAAAGCAATTATATCATCATCCACTATCCGTCAATTCGATTAAACCCAATAGGAGAGGAAGTTGACTTTTGATAATTTTGCTACTGAGTTTATGATATCCTGGGTCTTCCTGAAGAGGATCGGGGGTTTCTTAATTTCTATTCCTTCTTTCATTGATTGTTTGAGTTAATTTTTTTAATTATTTGTTACACAGACCTGCCTGCCGGCAGGCAGGGTGACACAGAGATAATAGAGAGTCACACAGGGGTTTCTTAACATTCACAGCAGCTTACTGATTTCTGCCAGATGAAGCTTAAGATGGTCAAGGTAAAAGATTATCATTGTTCTTAAGGTGATATTCCTCCCTGGTCCGGCAATCCACTCATTTTCAAGTTTGTCATCATTTACGTTATTAATAACGTGGCAGAAGTGCAAGGTCGAATATTTCCAGAGCTGAATCATTTGCTGCCAATCCTCATCCTGGTAGTTCTGTATTTCAATCCAGCGGTCATTATTGCCAAAGGTGGCATAATTCGGAAAAGTGAGCGGACTTGTCTGGTATTGAAGATGAACAATACGGTGTATATTATTGGAGGTCGAATCAATAAGATGACCGAGGATCATTTTTATTGTTCTCTCCTGACTGTTCTTACGTTCTGTGATTGTCTCCACAGGCAGAGATTCAAGCCTGGGTTCCCATTCTTTTAGGATCGCATGGATTTCTTTCGTGATTGCCAAAAATTCTGTCATGGATGTTAAGTTATTACGTGAATTTGGGAGGTTCAATTTAATAATATGTCTGGATGTTTTTCAAAGGACCATCATAACCGGGCGAATAAAATTCTCCGGGAATATCAATTCTATTTCGGATTGCCGATTCCGGATAGTCTTAAATTTTATTTTGAGACTCGCCTACTCTTCAAAATCAAGGTTTACAGGCTGTTGAGGTACGGGAACAGTAATTGAATCCTTTGTAATAACAGGTATTTTGTTATCAAGAATTTCAAAAGATATTTTATCGAACCAGATCTTACCTGATCCGGTGATTAAAGCTCCGTAATTCATTGTGCCGCTCTCTTCAGGGACTTCAAGTGTAATCTCACATTTTGTCCAGTCAGAAGTGCCGGTGATGGGCCTTTCCTGCATATTATCAAAGCTCACCGACTGCATTGTAACCCTGGAATCAACCCTGAACCACATTCCTGCCCAGTCGTTTACATTTTCTGATTTAATGTAGCCGGTCATTTTTACCCTTGTACCAAGATACTTTTTCGCATTGCATACTTGCATGAGTGTCGCAAAACCGTCAATATTTTTTTCTGTCGATTCAATGAAAACACTTCTTGCACCGCCCTTGAAGATAGTGTTATCGACACCGAATTTATAGCTGTCAGGCACATTTCCTGATTTAAACCAACCTTTCGGGATTGTACCGGATGCCGTAAATCCAAAAAACAAAAGTGAAATAAGTGAAAGAGCGAGGTAGGCTTTAGGTGTTCTCATAATCAGAATTTTAGGTTTCTTAATAACACGATCAATGTTAATAAAGTAACAGCAAATATTGTTCCAATTTGTAAAATGTGAAAGAAAAACCGGAAACCTTTAACCACAGGGAGAAGAACAAGGAGAGCAAATTTCGCATGAGTCTGAATACTATATCCTTCCCTTTGCGTCCTTTACAAAAACTCATGTAACTTTGCGGTTAAATATGTGGTTTTTAATAATCGTGGATTAACATATTTACTTTAATATTCTTTTTTCTGGTCATTAAAGCAGATACCAATAAAATATTTTTCATTTTGGCTTGAAAAGGAAGTAACTTACTCTCATAAAATCAATTCTTATGAAATGGAAATTTACTTTGTCTGTTTTTCTCTTCACTTCATCCTTCGTTGCCGGCCAGGTTACAAACTACACTTATGATGATTCCAAAGAAGTTATTCCCGGATATCAATATGGTAAGTTTGTCATGAAAATGCCATTTGGAGCAAAGCTTTATGAAAACCATTTTATAAAAGCACAGGAACTTCTGGACAATATAAAAGGTTTGTGCAAAGGGAAAGCGATATTCTTTGATTTTTGGGACCCATGGTGTCCTCCATGTATAAGTGAGATGCCTGATAACAGGATACTTTATAACGAGACAAAAAACCTGCCCGTTGAGTTTATTTATATATGTACC
>CAIPJU010000585.1 GCA_903865465.1 uncultured Bacteroidota bacterium | reverse complement strand
GCTGAAGGTGATAAACAGGAGCTGATAAAAAAATCGGAAGGTGAGATGCAGAAACGTATAAATGAAGCAGCCGGCCGCGCTTCAGAAATTGAACAGCTGGCAATTGCAACTGCAAACGGTTTGCGGGCCATCGCGTCTGCTATTTCAGAAGAAAACGGATTGAATGCAGTTAACCTGAGGATAGCCGAACAATATCTTACCGAGTTTGGGAAAATGGCCAAAGCAAACAACTCAATGATTATTCCTTCGAACCTCACCGATATTGCTGCTGTTGTAGCTACGGCCACATCAGTTTTCAATGAAATCAAAGACAAGAAGAAGTAAAACTTTTTTTATTGGCTTACACTTCTTCGTGTTCTGTCCTGTTGATAATTTCATCCTGGAGATCTTCTCCGAGATCGTTAAAATAATCACTGTAACCAGCAACCCGGACTATAAGATCACGATATAGTTCCGGGTGCTTTTGTGCATCCCTGAGAGTGGCAGCATTTACAACGTTAAACTGTATATGATGGCCATCGAGGCTGAAATAGCTTCTTATCAGTGAAGTCAGGTTATTGTAACTCTCCTCATCCTCGAAAAAGCTGGGGGCAAACTTTTGATTGAGGAGTGTTCCTCCCGTTCTCAGGTGATCTATTTTAGAGGCTGACTTAATTACCGAAGTAGGTCCGTGCTTATCAACGCCCTGGCTGGGAGAAATACCTTCCGACAGGGGTTTTTTAGCATTCCTCCCGTCGGGAGTAGCCCCAATAACACTTCCAAAATATACATGGCAGGTTGTTGGGAGCATGTTAATACGGTGTACCCCTCCTCTCGACGATGGCCTCCCGTTCACGGCATCGTAATAAATCTCAAATACCGAAACAGCAATCTGATCGGCATAATCATCATCATTCCCGTATTTAGGCGATTCATAGATCATATCGTGCTGAATCTGTTCATAGCCTGCAAAGTCATTTTTCAATGCTTTTAAGATTTCATCCCAGCTGTATCTCTTTTTATCATAATGATTGTATCTGATCGAAGCCAGCATATCGGTAATACTTCCAAGTCCTACACCCTGAATATAAGTGGAGTTGTACCTTGCTCCCCCGGCGTTATAGTCCTTAGCTACTGCAATACAATCCTCCACCAGCAATGAAAGAAAAGGGACAGGAAGCCAGCTGGCAAAAGTTTTCTCTATAACATTGTTCCCCCTTATTTTGATATCAGCAAAGTACCTTACCTGGCTTCTGAAGGCTTCCATAAGGTCGTCAAAACTTTCATAATCTGCAGCATTGCCTGTTTTTAGTCCTACCTGGCTGCCGGTACGCACATCAAAACCATTGTTCAGGGTAAGTTCAAGTATTTTAGGAAGATTAAAATAACCTGTAAGCCAATAGGCTTCGGTTCCGAAGGCACCGCTCTCAACACATCCTGAGGCTCCTCCGTTTCGGGCATCAACGATGTTTTTTCCCTGCCTGAGAAGTTCCTGAATGATTGCATCGGTGTTGAAGCATGAAGGCTGTCCGAAACCTGTCCTGATTATATCAAGGGTCTTATGAATAAACCTGTCAGGACTTTTCTTACTTATCTGCACCATTGAACTGGGCTGAAGTATCCTCATCTCCTTTATAACATTGAGAAGAATGTAGGTCATTTCATTAACTGCATCTGTTCCATCGGGTTTGACACCTCCAAGGTTTATCAGACAAAAGTCAGTGTAGGTATTGCTTTCACTGGCTGTAACACCCATCTTTGGAGGAGCAGGATGATTATTGAATTTTACCCAGAAGCATCCCAGAAGTTCATACAAATCATTATCTGATAAAGTACCCGATTTTTTTTCCTTCATATATACGGGATAAAGGTGCTGGTCAAGTCTTCCGGGATTAAATGAATCCCATGGATTCAGTTCAGTTATCACACCCAGATGGATAAACCAGTAATGCTGCAGCATTTCGTGAACCGTTTCAGGTGCGTGAGCAGGGACCTTCCTGCAGACTGCTGCCATTTTAAGAAGTTCAGCCTTGCGTGCCTCATCATTTTCAGATACAGAAAGTCTTTCCAGTTCGGCTGCATAGCGGCCGGCAAACATAATAATTGCATCACAGGCGATATTCATTGCCTTTAGCTCCTGCTGTTTTTCGAAAGCAAGCGGGTCGTTGAAGAAGTCGAGTGAAGCTTCAACTTTAGCTATTTCAGCCTTGAGTTCGAGAAATCCTTTTTTGAATATTCTGTATCCTGATACAGTATGACCAGGTGCCCGCTGCTCCTGAAACTCAGTAAAAACACCTGCTGTATAAGCACTTTCCCACTCCTTAGTCATGAGTTCCATGATTTTGTCGCGGTTGCTTTTGCCCTTCCAGTAAGGGATTATTTCAGTCTCATACGCATATCTTACATCATCATCTACTTTAAAGAAGACCTTTTCCCTGGAATTCAGGATCTCCAGATCCTCCATTGAATGAAGACTGATTTCGGGAAAGGTTGGTGTGGACTTGGGGGCAGGACCTCTTTCCCCTACAATAAGTTCTCTTTCACCGATGTAAATCTTTTTGTTCCTGAGAAGGTACTCAAACGCCTTGGCCCTTTTTACTGGGGCTGATAATTCGCGCGCTTCTTCGCTCCTGTAAAACTGAGTCATCAGAATGGCCCTTTCGGCACTAATGGTTTCAACAGCATCGAGGCTCTCTGCCCGGAGCTTCATTACTCTTTCAGTCATTAACATAATATTCAATTATTTTAATTTCACTATTTTATTTATTCCTATCCTCCAATCCTGACTTTAACGCCTACTTCGAGAAACATCTCGCGCAAATGATTCATTTCTTCTTTTGAAGGAGGC
>CAIPJU010000584.1 GCA_903865465.1 uncultured Bacteroidota bacterium | reverse complement strand
GAAAGGCAAATATTTATTAGGCTCTCTGTTCATGGCCCTTCTGGGGGCTTCAATAGCATTATTCGCATATACAAAAATACAGGGCAAGAGTTCGGTTGCTATATCGAAAGACAGTTCAAAGGTAGCAGTTCGTGACGCTAAACCTTTTCTTACTTCAATGCAGATGCAGGAGGGTCCTGTCGATCTGACCTTCGCAGCTGAGCAGACAGTTCATGCAGTCGTTCATGTTCATACAAAGTCGATGGTCGGAAATCAGGCCAACAGCCCGATTATGGAGTTCTTTTATGGTGATCGTTATTCGAAGCCACAGGAAGTTAGCGGATACGGATCGGGAGTTATTATTTCAGCTGACGGATATATAATAACCAATAACCATGTGATTGACAATGCTGAAGCAATTGAAGTTACCCTGAATGATAAAAGGACTTTTCCTGCCAAAGTTATTGGTAAAGATGCGGGAAGTGATATTGCTGTTCTTAAAATAAAGGCTGATAATCTCCAGTATATTAAGTATGGTGATTCAGACCAGCTGAGGCTTGGAGAGTGGGTAATGGCTGTCGGTAATCCATTCAACCTTACCTCTACTGTTACCGCAGGTATTGTCAGCGCCAAAGGCAGGGACCTAAGAATAAATGAAAGTGACTACCGTATTGAATCTTTTATCCAGACAGATGCTGCCCTGAACCCCGGAAACAGTGGCGGTGCCCTGGTTAATACCAAAGGGCTTCTGGTAGGTATAACTTCTGCTATTGTATCTCCAAGTGGCGCCTATGCGGGAAATTCATTTGCCATTCCGGTTTCGATCGTGAAAAAAGTCGTCGATGACCTTAAAGAATTCGGCGAAGTACAGAGAGCTCTTATTGGAGTGGAAATCAGGGACGTTGATTCGGATTTAGCCGAGAAACAGAAACTAAGCGAGGTAAAAGGAGCAATTATTACAAGGATAGTACCCAATGGTTCGGCTGATGCGGCAGGACTTAAGGAAAATGATGTAATCATAAAATTCGACGGACAGGAGGTGAATTCGGTTCCAGAGTTACAGGAACAGGTTGGAAAACACAGGCCCGGATACAAAGGAAATGTTACCTACCTGAGAAGCGGAAAGGAAAACACAGTTGCTGTGGTGTTGAAGAATAAGAGCGGGAATACTGCCGTTGTTACTGCTGAATCGACTGGCGAAGATGTCTTTGGAGCTAAGCTTGAATCACTTGGTTCATCAGAAATGAGATCACTGAATGTTGATTATGGTGTTAAAGTGAAGGAAATTAATGACGGAAAGTTCAGGGATCTCGGTATAAAGAAGGGATATGTAATCCTCAATATCAACGGCAAAAAGGTGAAAAAACCATCAGACGTTAAGGACTATTCAGATAATGGCAAAACTCTTAAATCAATAGGGGGAGTTCAGTCAGATGGAACAATTTTTAGTTACCAGTTTGGAAACTAAATTCAACTCTATATATAAATCGTTATGATTCAGGGGGATTAATAAAAATAATCCCCCTTTTACAACATAATGGGATTAATTTTGTTATTATAGCGTAAAGGCTTATCTTTGCAAAAATTTTTTGGGGAGGAATAATGAGACAATTAAAGATTACCAAATCCATTACCAACAGAGAAAGTGCATCACTTGACAAATATCTGCAAGAGATTGGAAAGGAAGAGTTGATATCGGTAGAGGAGGAGGTTGAACTGGCCCAAAGGATAAAAAAAGGTGACAGGGCAGCACTCGAAAAACTAACTAAAGCAAACCTTCGCTTTGTAGTTTCTGTGGCAAAACAATATCAGAACCAGGGATTAAGTCTTCCTGATCTTATCAATGAGGGGAATCTCGGACTGATAAAGGCTGCAGAGAAATTTGATGAAACCAGGGGATTCAAGTTTATTTCCTATGCAGTTTGGTGGATCAGACAATCTATTCTCCAGGCCCTTGCCGAACAGTCAAGAATTGTCAGACTTCCGCTTAACCAGGTTGGATCTCTGAACAAGATAAATAAGGCTTTCTCAAAATTTGAGCAGGAGAATGAACGTACTCCTTCGCCCGAAGAGCTGGCCGACGTACTTGAACTTCCTAAGGAGAAGGTTACTGATACCCTTAAGGTTTCCGGAAGGCATGTTTCAGTTGATGCTCCATTCATTGAGGGCGAGGATAACAGCTTGCTTGATGTTCTGACTAATTCAGATTCACCTGTTGCAGACAAGCTTCTTCTCGATGAATCACTTTCGAAGGAAATCTACAGGGCTCTTGCAACACTGACAGAAAGAGAGAGAGATATTATAAGGTACTTCTTTGGCATAGGATGCCAGGAGATGACTCTGGAAGAGATAGGCGAGAAATTTGGTCTGACACGCGAAAGGGTTCGACAGATTAAGGAAAAAGCAATAAGGCGTTTGCGTCATACCTCAAGAAGCCGCCTTCTGAAAGGATATCTGGGATAAAATTTATTACTTATATAATGAAAGCGTTCTGTTCAGGGACGCTTTTTTTATATATGTAATCCTCTTTTTTGTGAGTT
>CAIPJU010000583.1 GCA_903865465.1 uncultured Bacteroidota bacterium | reverse complement strand
CCCAACCAATTTGTTTCCTATTTGTTTAAATTGCAGCCATAAATGGTGTCATATAATTATGGGTAAAAGAGTGGCAGGATGAAAATAGTATATCTTATAACTGGTTCAGGAGGTTCATTTTATTGCGGTAACTGTTATCGCGACATGATATACCTGAGGGCAATTAAAAGATTAAAGGGTGTCACGGCAGCAGCCATACCTTTATATCTTCCTCCCGATTCATCTTCTGCAGCCTCTGAGGTCGATAAGAACGTTTTCTTTGGAGCTATATCCCTCTACCTGAGAGAGAAAGTTTCAATTTTCAGGAATATGCCAGCCTTTCTTGAAAAATTTTTCGATTCCTCTCTTTTTCTGAAACTTGCAGCAAAAAATGCCGGATCAACACGTACTGAGGGACTCGAAGATATGACTATCAGCATGATACAGGGAGAGAATGCTTTCCCGAAAAAAGAGATCGACAGGCTGGTTGAATACCTCACCAAAGAGGGAAAGCCCGATATAATCCACCTGTCAAATGCATTGATCATTGGTCTTGCCCATCATCTTAAAAAAAGGCTTAATGTGAAGATTGTATGTTCACTCTTAAATGAAGATGACTGGATAGATGAAATGGCTGAACCATTCAGGAGCGATGCATGGAAACTCATTGCAAAAGAGGCCTGCTTTGTAGACGCGTTTATTACTCCGAGCCAGTATTATAAGGATTTTTTCATTTCCAGGACAGGCATAAGCGGGCAGAACATTCACATGGTTCCGCTTGGTTTCGATACCATTGGTTCAGTAGTCCTTGAGAAGAAAGACAACTATCCTGCCCTCGGATACCTGTGCAGACAGAATTCAATGAACGGATTTGATAAAGTGGTGGATGCCTTTATTATATTGAAAAAAGATGGAAGGCTTCCGGGGCTAACTCTTCATGTTTCAGGAGGATTTACAGGTGATGACAAAGCCTTTATCAGAAAACAGATCCAAAAAATAAACAAGAATGGATTGAAGCATGATATAAGGATCTATCCCGAATTTGACGGAACCAAAAAGGATGAGTTTTTCAGAAATATCGACATCATGAGCGTGCCGGTACGAAAATATGACGGTTACGGACTCTACCTCCTCGAAGCTAATGCCTCGGGCATTCCGGTTGTTCAGCCTGCCACAGGGGGCTTTCCTGAGATAATTGAACGTAGCGGAGGGGGAATTGTATATTCTCCTGATTCAGTTGAGGAATTAGCAAATACCCTGTTCATGATATTCGAAAATCACGATTTAAGGAAGGAGCTCGCTGCCAAAGGAAGAGAAAATGTAAAGAACCTCTTCTCACTCGCGAAAATGGCCGAAGGACTTTCACTGGCTTATGAAACTGCCCTTTCCAGGTAATTCCTGTGGACAGAATGTAAAATTCATATAAAACATAAACGACAAATAATCGAATGCTGAATCTGAATAATATCTCTAAGTCATTCCTGCAACGGGGTTTGGTCCTTGATAATCTTTGCCTTGAAGTAAATGAGGGTGATTCAATTGCTATAATGGGTCCTTCGGGATCGGGTAAAACAACGCTGATGAATATTTTGGGTCTTCTCGAAAAACCCGACAGCGGTGAGGTAACATTCAGGGGAAGCTCAATTTTGAGTTTCAGTGAAGATGAATCGGCATTTTACAGGAGCAGAAATATAGGTTTTGTATTTCAGGACCATCTGCTTCTGCCATATTTAACTGTAAGGGAAAATATTTTGCTTCCCCTTATGGCTGTCAGTTATAGCAGCGAAGAACGCTCCAACAGAGAGCAGGAACTGGAGAATCTGATTATTAAGACCGGTATTTCAGACCTGGCCGGCAAATTTCCCTATGAAATTTCAGGTGGTGAAGCTCAGCGTGTTGCGATGGTAAGAGCCCTTTCAAACAATCCTTCAGTTATCCTTGCCGATGAACCTACCGGTTCGCTCGATGCAAGCAATGCATCCGTTTTGGGAGAACTCCTTTTGGATATAAACAAGGAATCGGGTACTGCCCTGATAATCGCTACCCATTCTTCTGGTCTCGCAGCGAAAATGTCACAACTTCTCCAACTGACCGATGGCAAATTAATCAGAGTCTCATAAAATGACAAAGGAGTTATTCAGACTGGCATTGAGTTCGGTCAGGTTCAGAAAAAAGAACTTCATATATCAGCTTGTTATTGTTATGCTCCTGGGCGCGGTCATTACCGGATCGCTTCTTACAGGATTTTCAGTAAAGAAGAGCCTTAAATTATCTGTCGGTGAAAGACTTGGCAGCACCGGAATTTTAATTAGTTCGGGCTACAGGTATTTCAGTCT
>CAIPJU010000582.1 GCA_903865465.1 uncultured Bacteroidota bacterium | reverse complement strand
TATGCAGTGGCAGGAAACAAAACTTCTTGGGAAAAAATACATCCCGGTTAATATTCAAACTCCAGCCGGAGTACAGGGCTACGGAATGAAATATTATGGTGCGAAAAATGATATGCAACTTTGGAATACTCAGAATATTGTTTTACTTCGCCTTGCTGATGTCTTATTGATGGGTGCTGAACTGGGAAGCCCTAAGGCTCAACAATATATGGATCAGGTAAGAGCTAGGGTTCAGTTACCTTCTGTTCCTGTAACACTGGAAAATATCAAGAATGAAAGGCATTGGGAACTTGCATTTGAAGGAATTCGTTACTTTGACCTGTTACGCTGGTATGGTAATGCTGCAGGAGCAGAGATTAAGAAAAACGAGTCGAATGCAACGATTTACAACATGACCGTGGCTACCTCACTCGAGGCTGCCCCAGGAGGCGTTTTTAGTGATATCGATAAAAGAGTTAATGATACCGGAGGATTTCTTATGATACCCGATGACCAGATTCAATTATCGAATGGTAAACTGGTCCAGAATCCGGGATGGGTTAACTCGTCTGAAACAATGTATTAATAATTAATTCTTAAAACTGAATAATATGAAGAATATTATATTTAGTCTGACAGGGTTGCTGCTGTTTATAGCTGCATGCAATACGCTTGAAGACAGACCTGGGGCAGGGTCAGTATTGTCACCAAGCCAGTTGACAGTCTCTATTGTCCAAAGCCCGGCAGGATCAAACAGCGTTAAATTGGTAAACACAACCAAATCTGTTATAATGTTTTGGGAGTGGGGAACCGGTACCGGTCATAGCGCCAGCTCGCTCGATACAATTTCTGCCTATTTACCATTTAAGGGGACCTACACGTTAAGGTATACCGCTTTTTGTGCAGGTGGTACAGTAATCGATTCAACAACCTTCACTATTGCACAAAATGATAATGCCTATTTTGATACCGATAAAGCCTGGAAAGGATTAACAGCAGGAGGCTCAGGTCAGACTTGGGTGTGGGCGATGGATATTCCCGGTGGAATTATTGGTGGTAACGGACCTGAAAATAGTCCTGCTCCGGCATGGTGGACCATGGATGGATCAGCAGGTAATTCATGGCTGAATTATAACAGTTCGGTATATATGGATCTGAACGGAGCTGCAAACTTCTCACTTATCGCTGGTGACGGCAGTGTTAAAAAAGGGTTCTTTACTGTAATAACACCTTACGAAAACTCAGGTGTCAAGTATAGTGCAATCCAGGTACTAAATGGCCCTTCATTTCCATGGCCTCCAGGTACAGGCGGCTATAGTGGTGTCAGATATCACTTTACCAAAATGACACCAGATGAATTAACGGTTCACGATTATGGACAATACAATATTGGCATGTTTAAACGCAAGGGATTCACGTATTAAGATTAATCTCTTTTGTCGAATGGTTCCTTGGATGGAAAATTGCACTTCCATATTTAATTGAATCATAATATTTTAATAAGCTGATTTAGCAATATGCGGAAACCGTCTCTGAATTCAGGGGGCGGTTTCCCATATTTTTTGGTACAATTCTACTTCGCAAATTCAATATATAAAAAATGAACAG
>CAIPJU010000581.1 GCA_903865465.1 uncultured Bacteroidota bacterium | reverse complement strand
TTCCAATGCTGGCAGCTTACTCGCACCAGGCCAGAATGTACACCTGGGGTGCATTTTCAGTAACAGGAGTATTTTTATATTCTTACTTATTCATGAGAACGTGGAAAAACCGTGATTTGTTCCTTCTTTTTGTTTTCACTCTGTTAGCCATGTATACCCACTATTATTGCATGGCTGCTGCGTTTGTGGCAAATATTTTTGTTTTTCTTCACCTGGTTCTAACTAAAAATAAAAAGTGGCTTCCGCATTTATTTTCATTACTTTCAGCAACTATACTTTTTCTCCCCTGGCTCTTTATGTTTATCATTCAAATTAAAAAAGTACAACATGCTTTTTGGGCTCCTGAAGTTAGTCTCAATGCTATTCTATCTTGTTTTAAAATTCCTTTCACCGAACAATTCTGGACAACCAATTATTCCATTTTATTGACTATTTTGATTTATAGCCTAATCGTCATTACCATTTTAGTGAGTTTTACAAAATTGTTTTCAGAGTACCGCTTAGTTTTATGGCTATCGCTCTCTATTTTTTTGGGGACACTACTTGTTGTTACAATTATTTCGTTGTTTTCACAACCAATTTTATCCACAAGGTATGTAATGACCATAGTTATAATGCTAATTATCCCGCCAACTATTCTTTTAACACAGATGAAGATCAAATGGCTGAAAATTATTTTAATATCGCTTATCTTAATCCTGGGTGTACGGATTTCTGTTTCCAATTTTCATTTTTCATACGGGCCCTATAAACAGACCATCGAGTATATCTCCACCGCATATCCTGAAATTAAAAAAATCTTACATATTACCGAGGTAACTGCCGGCCCAATGACAGAATACAATGGTACTTCGGGATTAAGTCATTATTGGCTTAAAGCTAAAATGTCGAATGTTGATGCCTTCCCGGAAGTGCATCAATTTAATCAACCCGGAGAATTTCTGGAGCCTGGAGAAGAATTTTGTACTGTCAGATTTCACAATCTGGAATTGAATAAGGAAAATCTTGACCTCGTTTTATCAGAATCGGAACTTATAAAAATAGATACGGTAAGAGACAATAAGCTTAAGAACGGAATCTTTATACAGCTCTATCTTTTAAAGTATATTGAAAAGTAAGCTGATTATTATGATTCAGAATCCCTCCTCGGTGAGCTAAGCAGTGATGCCCTCACATGCCTTGTTCCTGCACATTTCCAAAGACTCTTTACAAGCACAGAAAACCTGACAGCTTCAGGAAAATTTAGTACCTTGACAGGATAATTCAGTACCATACGGTCTAAGAAAAGAAACGAGTATCAATTACTTTTTATATTACCTCCTGAGTCATTAAATTTAATAAGATAAATCATGAAAACACAATACAAATCTCTTTTAATACTGATTGTTGCTTGCCTGTTTCTTTCATGCACACGACAGATTCCGGTATCAAAAATAAGCCCTGAGAATAATAAAACCTATCGGGTTGATTTCCTTTTTGAACACGATGGTTGTAAGGTATATCGTTTCCTTGATCATGGGAACCTAGTCTATTTTACAAACTGCAATGGAGATGCAACGAGTATAAAATCAGATAGCACAGGAACAAGGACAATAAACGTTATAGGGAATGATACTAAAAAGTAATTAATTGACTATCGTAAAGTTGTGGATCTAAATCTGTTAAAAAGTAATATTCAAATTACTAATAAACAATGATCTTTTGTGAATCCTGATTGGCTCCACCTTTACAGTAAGTCAATGCCTTTATAAGGCTGGACTATTTTTATTCATTCCCGATGCCAGTAATCATTTTATAATCCAAACTCCTGAATTCAACAATTTGGGGTATTCTTTCTGTATAAGGTAGGCTAAGGATTTGTACATTATTCTGGCCCCCTGTTATCGAGGTAAAAGGAATAAAACAGCAAATGGGCAGTCATCTGCATAAGAGGTGAGGAATTTGCTTTCACCCATTTATGTTTACTTGCCAGGGCGGACCAGTAGGGAGGAAGGCAGTTTATCCGTGTTACCATGCCATCATCAGGACCGGAAGTGCAGTATTTTGTATCTACACCGGCTGTTGAAAGCCTTATGAAACACATCGGGCAGGGTTCAGCAGAGCTAAAAACCGTCAGCCCTGGTTTGTAAAGATATAGGTTCATATATTTGGCCGATTCGGCGCTCTCCTCAAAATCGGTCAGGAGAGTCATCTCACCATGTAAATCTGACCTGTGCCTCTGAATCTGTCGGTTATGATTCCGGGCTATAATCCTACCTGATGAATCGATAAGTATAGCTCCAATACCATATCCACCTTCCCTTAAGCTGTAAAAAGCCTGAAGATTACTTTCAAGAGCATAGTAATCATCGTTGTAGCTATTATTAGGTCTGTAATTCAGCAGGAAGTTCCCGATTTTGTCAATAATCGAATCCACCGGTTCATCCCTTTTGATACCGAAAGGCATTGAAACCAACTTGTTTAGATATTCATCCCGTGACCTGGTTATGAAGAAACTCTCCGGAACTGAATCATTGTTTATGTCAATCTGCCGGGTAATGGCAAGCTGAAAATTTGCCAGTAAAATGAATAAAAAGAAGACTCTTCTCATCAGCTTCTGATTTTTAATGACTTACAAAGAATTTTTTTTGCAATGTTAACCTTATGACTATTGTGTTCTAAACCCTCGAAACAGCCTGATGGTTCATTAAGCGGCTAACCGATTCATATCTTTTTCGTTTATGTGAATGGATTTTATTGATCAAATAAAAAAAAAATGCTTCCCCTATAAACTTGCAGTAAATTTACTTAAGTATCTGTCAAAATAATTTAATGTATCAGCTTTGAACAATAGTTACAAAAAAATTACAGAAGAAATTTTGGAACTCGCCGGAGTGACTATTAATGGAAGCAATCCCTGGGATATCCGGATTTACAATGATGAATTTTATAAAAGGGCCATAACTGAAGGTGAATTGGGTCTAGGTGAATCATATATGGACGGCTGGTGGGATACTGAAAAAGTTGACGAATTTATTTACAAAATCTTAAGTGCTCATCTGGACGAAAAAATACAAAGAAAGTATTCAGTTCTCTTCAGACTTTTTGCAGCACGGATTATCAATCTGCAATCAAAAAGCAGAGCATTCATTGTCGGCGAAAAGCATTATGATCTGGGTAATGATCTGTTTCAAAACATGCTCGATAAACGTATGAACTATAGTTGTGCGTATTGGAAGGATGCCGATAACTTAAATAAAGCACAGGAAGATAAACTTGAATTAATTTGCCGGAAACTTTTTCTTAAACCAGGTATGCAGGTACTTGATATCGGTTGTGGCTGGGGAGCTTTTGGTAAATATTCTGCAGAAAAATACGATGTTGAAGTCGTTGGAGTTACTGTCTCCAGAGAACAGGTGGAGCTTGGAAGAAAACTATGTGCCGGTCTTCCGGTTGAGTTTCGGTTAACAGATTATCGTGCTGTAAATGAGAAGTATGACAGAATAGTAAGTGTAGGAATGATTGAACATGTAGGATACAAAAATTATAAAACATTTTTTGAGGTTGCAAATAAATGCATTAAAGATGACGGCTTATTCCTTCTTCATAGTATTGGAAGTATTAAATCTGTAAAAACACATGATCTCTGGACAAATAAATATATTTTCCCAAACGGGATGCTTCCTTCAGTAGCGCAACTTGGCAAAGCAATAGAAAATCTTTTCATAATGGAAGACTGGCATAACTTCGGAATAGATTATGACAAAACCCTAATGGAGTGGTATAATAACTTTGTTTCAAATTGGGACAGAATCAGGAATAATTATTCTGATCGTTTCTTCAGGATGTGGAAATACTTTTTACTGTCAAGTGCCGGTTCATTCAGATCAAGATGCCATGGACAGTTATGGCAGGTAGTTCTGTCAAAATATGGAATGCCCGGAGGTTATCAGTCAATCCGGTGATGGATAATATTAAATGAGTATCGGGAATTAGTAACAAAAATCTAAAAGAGACTGATTACTAAAAAGCCATTCTTAGCTTGCAAGCCATGAATTTTTATGTATGATTCGCGACACTCAAAAGCCTTAAATACTTGAGTCCACTCCGAAAAGTAAGAGTTTTTGTTTTCAATTGTTCTTACCCCCGACCCCTGAAAGGGGAACAATTGAAAATCAGCAAGTTTAAAAGTCCCCTTTTGGGGATTTAGGGGTAAAAAAGACTTTTCGGAGTGGACTCAATATTTCAGAGTTAATTGTTGTTGCATTTTGAAACAGTGAAATGTTGTAAAACGCTACAATATTGCTTAAATATCAATCTTCGCCTTATTATAAACAACTTGAATTCATATAGTTATATTGACTGGTTTGATTGTTGAGAATCCTCTCCGGATATAAGATTAACTTGCTTTGGTAACTTATGGCTGAGATAAAAATAAATAAAATTGACTTCAGTCTGTGCAGGGATTAACTTTGATTAAGGAAGTAATTATGAAAATAATGATCGATTCAATCAAAAAACTTAAGCATGCCGATTTCTGTGTTGGAATACTCAGGTAACATCCTGTCAATTTGAGGAATTTCTTTAATCAGTAAAAAAAATACTTATTATGAAAGTTAAGAGCAGAAGAATGTTTTTTTCAATAATGATTTTTTCATTGCTTACACTCATATGGGCTTGTAATAAAAAGAAGGATAACATAGAAGTTAACAGGCCTGATTTAATATTTCCTCATGTAAGCACAACTGAAATTAGTGATATAGCAGATGATCAGGCTGTTTGCGG
>CAIPJU010000580.1 GCA_903865465.1 uncultured Bacteroidota bacterium | reverse complement strand
GTACACATCAACACCTTCATTAAAAACCACAGTGATTACCGACAAGCCCAGCCTCGAGATAGAACGAAGTTCGACAATGCCGGGAATATTTGCCACCGATACTTCAAGGGGTGAGGTTATTGTACTCTCAACCTCCTGTACAGCAAGCGATGGTGCAATGGATATTATCTGAACCTGGTTATTTGTAATATCAGGTATTGCATCAATGGGCAGTCTGGTGAGGGAAAAGATCCCCCAACCTATTAATGCTATAAGAAAAAGTATAATTATGAATTTGTTCCTAACGGAAAAAGTTATGATTTTATCTATCATTCCATTAAATATTAATCAATGTGCAACTGTCCTTTTATGCTTTAAAAAGATGGAAATAATGGCTTGAAACAATCCTGAAATTATTGAAATGGCGGTTAGTGTTAAAACTAAAGTAACCCGCAATCCGATAATCGGTATGGGAATTGAATGTCAGCTTAAGGCAGGAGGGGCACGCAGAGGTGAATGATCAGGAAGATAGGAAACCTGAAAATGGGCTGTTATTTCGAAAAAGCCCTCGGAATTTATATAAGAATCAAAAAATGCCTGGCATACATTTTCAGCAGGCAAAAAATCATGACATGTAATATTGCAGTTAAATGAATAGACAAGAGCCTTCTCACAGGTAAGATCATTCAGGGCATGACAATGTCCGGGAATGAAAGGGTGATGAGAAGTAGTGTTTTCAGAATTCGGGCAGGAAGACTCATTTTGTACCAGTAATTCAGGTGAATGATGATCGTGTGGAATAACTGAATGGGCCGTTATTAATAACCAGGCAACCCAAAGCATAATAGCAGGTATTTTATTTATCAGTTTCATCACCCTGAAAAAATCTTTTCTTACGCAACAAATATATCTATTTATCCGATTCCTAATCCTTAAACAGTTATTAAAATGTTTTTGTTGGATTCCGGAAATCTCATGCTGTCAGGGTGTAAGTTGGAATCTTCTTCCTCTGTTCACTATACGACTAAAAACAAAAAATCCCGCGATAAATAATATCAGGCGGGATTTTAGGCAATAAATTCAATACAGTATTAAACCAGTATTTTTGTTATGAGATTATTAATGCTGGTCTTGATGTGATCGAACTGCAAACCGTCCTTGGAGCTGTCCTGTTCAACGATCAAATACTTATTACCTGCAATCTTTCTGGCTGCAAGAATACGTTTGAAATCAATGAGGCCTTCCCCAACAGGAGCAAAATCAGTTACACCAACTGTTGTGTAGAAAGGATCCTGTTTGGTATACATATCTTTCATATGGAAAAGCTGGAATCTACCAGGGTATTTCTTGAATATTTCAACAGGGTCGTTGCCTGATTTGGTTGTCCAGAAAAGATCAATTTCCATGGTGATAAGATCTTTATCAAGCTCTTTCATGAATACATCGAAGTAAGGAATCTTCCCTTCAACTTTTCCGAATTCAAAGTTATGATTATGATATCCGAACTGGATACCATGTTCTTTCATGATTTTACCAACTTTGTTCCAGTCGGCGGCCATTTTCTGATAGCTGGCTATGGTTGTTCTTGCTTCTTCGACAACCCATGGCTGCAGACAATACTTTGTTCCAAGCTTGGCATGGTCCTCTGCCATTTTTTTAGCATTGTCGAGAGTAATACCCTGTGCTTCTACCTGTGTATGGCTGCTGAGAATCTCCATTCCCAGATCATTTACCAGTTTTTTGAAATCAGCTGGTTCGTAGTTATAAAACTTGCCATTCGAATATCCTGCCAGTTCTACATATTTATATCCACAATCTGAAACTTTTTTCAACGATCCGGGAACATCCTTAGCCATAGCATCGCGGATAGTATATAACTGAAGACCTATGCCGAATGATTTAGGGTCAACACCGGCAGGCAGATGAGAAATAGCCTCACTGGCTTTTAACGCATTGTTCGAGAGTGCGATCGCCCCAATTGCGCCAGCAGCTGAAAATCGCAGAAAATCTCGTCTGGAATGTTTTGCTTTCATTGTTTGAATATTAATAAGTTAAATTTCAAATTACGGTTGAAAATCACTAAAGATTTCGCTGTTAAAGTTAACAGAAATATTAAATGTTTATTCTTAAGCTGTAACTCTTTTTTCTGAATCTTAACTTATACATATCAACAGCCGGTTTCAATTCAGATTATTATTTATTCATTTGCAGAGATATTTCTGAGTATAATTTTTATTCACAAAATCTGACCCTGACTTGAATCAGCTTATAGTAACCGGTGATGGTTCGCATACAATATTCGTTCCCGGGATGAATGAACATTATCATTCAATTCACGGTGCTGTTCAGGAATCGCAACATATATTTATTAAAAATGGATTTGAGACAGTCCAATCCGGATATGTAAATATTTTTGAGGCAGGTTTTGGTACAGGTTTAAATGCCCTGTTGACTGCTGTCAGGAATATTGAATGCGGGAAAAAAATAAATTACGTTACTGTTGAAAAATATCCCCTTCCCGTAGAAATTATTTCCTTTCTCAACTATTGGCAATTTGCAGGAAAGGAAGGAGAAAAGATATTCCGGCTCCTCCATTCAGCGCCCTGGGATGAAGAGTTTTATATAAATGAAAACTTCAGGATAAAAAAGATCAGGGATGACCTCACCGTGATGGCTCTCCGGGGAAATTACGACCTCATCTACTTCGATGCTTTTGGACCTGATAAACAACCTGATATGTGGTCGGATGATGTTTTTTCCAAAATAAGTTCAGTGACGGAAAAGGAAGGTATTTTCGTAACTTATTCTGCAAAAGGCGAGATTAAGCGTAGGTTAAAAGCAAATGGTTTCGAAGTCAGTCTGCTGCCCGGGCCTCCCGGTAAAAGACAAATGATCAGAGCTGTTAAAATTTAAATTTTAACATATCGTACAGTTACAAATGCATTAAAAAACTATATTTGCCAAACTTTTAAATTTAAAATTGCTTCTTATGAAAATCAAGGTATTAGTAATTATGTCATTCTCGGTAGCCATTATGCTTGCCTCATGCGGTCAAAGTTCTATTCAAAGTGCAAAAATCAAATCTAAAGAAGATTCACTCTCCTATGCTTTTGGAGTGTATAACTATAATGCAATTAAAACCGACAGTCTAACTCTCGACCCAACTCTTGTCGCAAAAGCCATGGTTGACAGCAAAAATGGCAAACCCCTTATGTCAGATGATGTTGCCCGTTCCTTTATCTCGAAATTCTTCAACAAAAGAGAGGTTGAAAAGAAAATGAAACAGGCTGAAATTAATAAAGTAAAATACAAAGAATATATTGAACAGAACGAGGCCTTCCTTGCAAAAAACAAAGGTAAAGCAGGTGTTACAACTACCGCCAGTGGTCTGCAGTGGGAAGCTATTAAAATGGGAACAGGCGCAAAGCCTACAGCTCAAAACACTGTGAAAGTTCATTATGTTGGCACTTTGATTGATGGTACAGAATTTGATTCTTCGGTTAAAAGGAATGAACCTGTTTCCTTCCCGGTATCAGGTGTTATACCCGGATGGACCGAAGCATTACAGCTTATGCCTGTTGGTTCGAAATTCAGAATCGTTCTTCCCCAGAATTTAGCTTATGGAGCAACCCAGGCCGGTGAGAAGATCAAACCTTATTCAACATTGATTTTTGAAGTTGAGCTTCTTGAAATTGTTAAATAATATGGCTACCGCAGAAATCCAGACGCCAAAAGGCACAATGATGGTCAGCTTCTTTGCCGAGGATGCTCCCCGTACAGTGGAGAACTTCATCAAGCTTGCAAAGGATGGCTATTACGATGGACTTGCTTTTCACAGGGTTATACCTAACTTCGTTATACAGGGAGGTTGTCCTTATTCAAAAGATATGAGCGATCCGCGAGTTGGTACCGGAGGTCCTGGATATAAAATCAACTGCGAACTTAATGGCGGAAATCAGTATCACGACCGTGGTGTGCTTTCAATGGCTCATGCCGGACGCAATACAGGTGGCTCTCAATTCTTCATATGCCATTCGAGAACAAATACCAAGCACCTCGACAAGCAGCATACCTGTTTTGGAAAGGTTTATGAAGGACTCGATGTTATAGACCTGATCAATCAGGGAGATAAAATAGAAAAAATAATAATCCACGAAGATTAAACTACCATGGCATTTGAAATAACCGGTAAAGTCATTGAAATCCTTCCTGTAAACCAGGTCAGCGACAAATTCAAAAAACGGGAATTTGTAATTGAGAAAAAAGAGACTGGAAGCGGTTCAGTGTTTGTAGATTATATAAAGTTCCAACTCATTCAGGACAAATGCGACCTTATTAATGAATCATTTATTAATGATGAGATAAAAATCTGGTTCAACCTGAAAGGGAATAAATGGGAACGCGACGGAAAGGTTAATTATTTCACTAACCTCGATGCCTGGAAGATTGAGAGATTATCGGCTCAGTCCAGGGATCAGAACGCTCCGTCACGTCCATCAATTGAGGATATACCTCCTGAAGTTGATGACATGAGCGACCTTCCTTTCTGAAAAAAACAGTAAAAAGGCTGTCTGTAACCAGGACAGCCTTTTTCTTTATAAATTAGCGGAATTTGTAATTGGACCGGGGCATAAAACGTTTAACAGCTATGCCAAATGGGGTAATATCTTCCTTGCATTCAATCGGATCATATTCCCTCCTTTACTCTGATGCTTCGGGCGGTTATAAATTATTATCAAAATTTGGTTATGTTCTTTATAAAATATCTTGAATTGTCATGAAAAAGTATTTGTCCATTTTTATCATCTCCATTGTCATTGTTTCTTTATATGGTCAGGATGGCTCCCATTTAGCCAGTTCTTTCCACAACCAGGTTCAGTTGCCCTATAACAGGATAATTCAGCCTGCCGGGAGCCAGATATTTTTTGGAAATGAAACTCTCGAGAACCATGCTCTTGATGCTTCATTATCGCCTGATGGTAAATGGCTTGTTGTAGAAGAAAGATCTTCAATCGTCTTTATAAGCACCACCGACAACAGGGTAAAATTCACCCTGGCAAATAGCGAATCGCCTGCCCTACGTGGGGGAATGAATACCTATTCGGGTATTACATGGCATAAATCGGCCGACGAAATGGAAGTATACTGGAGTGTAATAGGCTGGAACAAAAGATCGTACGTGGCTTCAGCCAAATGGACCGGGTCGAAAGCCATTCTTGGGAAAACACTTGAATACAAACCAACGGGGGGAGCAGATATGGCTCTTCCAAATGAGATTTTAATTTCAAACGAAAACACAAAAGACTATATCTATGTCGTTCTTAACGGGAACAATAAGGTTATAAAACAGGATCTTATGACAGGTGATACAATATGGGTATCTGATCCGGGGGTTGCTCCTTACGGATTGACATTAGCCGCCGGAAAAATTTATGTCAGCAACTGGGCCGGAAGGAATCCTGAAGCGAATGATGTTAATGTGGCCGGGCTACCATGGGGTTCTGCACGGGTGAATAACTCAGCGGGCGGAGGAACAAGGGAAGGCAGCGTTGCAATTATCAACCCTTCTGACGGAAAAATCCTGAAAGAGTTGGTCACCGGGCTGCATCCCAATGAAATAATAAGTGACAAAAAAGGAAAATTTGTTTACCTGACCAATTCAAACAGCGATAATGTAACTGTCATTAATACTTCATCTGATACCATTTCCGAAACAATAAGTTTGAGACTTCAGCCCGAGATCAATAATTTCTTTGGTGATTCCCCCGACGGTCTCGCACTTTCAGCCGATGGAAAGATACTCTATGTTGCAAATGGTATGGATAATGCAATTGCAGTTATTCAGCTTGGCAAATCTTCTTCATCCGTATCAAAGGAGACAAGAAGTTTTATAAAGGGCTTTATTCCTACAGGAGCCTATCCATCTGCTATCTGTCTGCACCGGAATGGTCTGATGTATGTTTGTAATCTGGAGGGAGAGAGCGCAATGGTTGGACTTAAAAGCGGCAGCACTAAAAACATCTTCTACAATGCCCACAATTCGCAGGCATCGGTGTCTGTAATTCCGTTTCCGGGAAACTCAGCTCTGAAAGCTTATACGGATACAGTTATCGCTGTGAATGACCTTTCAAGAGCAGTCAAATCTTTCGAAAAACCTGATCCCTCCGCAGCTCCTAAAACAGTTCCCGAAAGGATTGGAGAACCTTCTCTTTTTAAACATGTGGTCTATATAATTAAGGAGAACAGGACCTATGATCAGGTACTGGGCGATATGAAACAGGGCAATGGTGATCCCGGGCTTTGCGTTTATGGAAGCGAAGTGACGCCAAACATCCATAAGCTGGCTGAAGATTTCATCCTTCTGGATAATTTCATGGCTTCAGGAAAAAGTTCTGCCGAAGGTCATCAATGGACGGATGCTTCAATAGTGACTGATTATATTGAAAAAAACGTCAGGGCCTGGTTCAGAAGCTATCCTCATGTTCAGACCGACGCTCTGGTTTATGCTCCTACAGGTTTCATATGGGATAATGCAGTCAGCCATGGTAAGAATACGAGAATCTATGGCGAAGCATCAGTACCTGTTCTTGATAAAAGTTATAAATGGATTGACATCTATAATAAATATAAAAAAGGCGAAAAGATCCAATTTTCTAATTACAGCACCATAGAGCCTGTCAGGAAAATTCTGAGCCAGACCTATCCTTCATACGGGAACCATGAATTTCCTGATACCATGAGGGCCGATGTCCTTATAAAGGAGATAAAGGAATTTGAAGAAAAACCTGGCGATCAACTACCTGAACTCATGGTGGTAGCTCTGCCCAATGACCACACAGCCGGACTGCGACCGGGTTATCCAACCCCCAGGGCAATGGTTGCTGACAATGATTACTCACTCGGACGAATTGTTGAGGCCTTTACCAAAAGCAGGTTCTGGGAAAACACTGTAATATTCGTTGTGGAAGATGACTCCCAGGCGGGTTGGGACCATGTGTCTGCCTATAGAACAGTCAGTCTCGTATTAAGTCCTTACTCAAGATTAAAAAACGTAAATCATACCTATTATACCCAGCCTTCAATGGTCAGGACTATTGAACAGATACTTGGACTTCCTCCTATGAACATACAGGATGCAATTGCTAATCGTATGACAGACTGTTTTGGACCGGTTAAAGACCTTACTCCCTATGAAGCAGTTCCAAACATAGTACCTATCAATGAAATGACAGCACCGCTCACCTCACTCAGCGGAAGAGCTCTTCATTGGGCAAAAAAGAGCCTCCTTCCCGAATTCGACGGCGTTGACACGGGTGATGATGACCTACTGAACCGGATCCTCTGGTTTGCCGAAAAGGGAAATGCTCCTTATCCTTCGAAATATTCAGGAAAGAAAGATGATAATGATGAAGACAGCAGTGAATAAAAGTTCATCTGGTATCATTATTAAAATCATTTGAAATTTAATATCAGTTTTTAATTGACTTATTTACAATTAATTCAGGCTAGTCATAATATATGAACAATCCTCTTCTTGAACCCTGGAATACTCCTTTTTCATCACCGCCCTTTGATAAATTTGATCCGGCACACTATTTACCGGCAGTTGAAACAGCCATTAAATATGCAAATGAGGAGATCTCAGTTATTACAGAAAACCCCGCCCAGCCTGATTTTGATAATACAATTGCGGCCCTCGACAAGGCTGGCGAATTACTTGGAAAAATATCAGCAGTACTTTTTAATCTTAACAGCGCCGATACCAACAAGGATCTGCAGACGGCTGCAAGGGAAGTATCTCCCCTTCTTGCCCGATTTTCAAATGATATAACTCTGAATGAGAAGCTGTTTGAAAAGATAAAAAGTGTATATGATACCAGGGATTTGTCGCGACTCAATACGGAACAAAAAATCCTTACCGAAAATAAGTACAGGAACTTCATGCTTGGCGGAGCCGGACTAAAGGACCACTCGAAAGAACGCTTTCGTGAGATATCAGAAGAGCTTGCAAGCCTCTCACTTCAATTTGATGAAAACCTTTTGGAGGAGACTAATTCATTCGAACTCCAAATAACAAACCCTGATGATCTTGCAGGTCTTCCTGAAAGTGTAGTTGAACAGGCTCTATCCGAGGCAGTTGCCAGGAAGAAGGAAGGCTGGGTTTTTACTCTTCATTTTCCAAGTTATGGTCCCTTTATGCAATATTCTGTAGGAAGGGAACTTCGTGAGAAGATGTTCATGGCATATTCTACGAGGGCATTCAGGGGAAATGAATACGACAATACTTCTGTGTTCAAAAAATTGTAAACCTTCGAATTGAACTGGCGTTAATTCTTGGCTTCAGGACTTATGCCGAAATGGTATTAGGTGACAGAATGGCTGATACGCCGGAGAAGGTTATGAGATTTCTTGAAAATCTTTTTGAGGCATCTAATATAGCTGCTGCCAGGGATTTTGAAAATCTCAAATCGTTTGCCATGACCAATGGACATACAGGAGATATTCAACGCTGGGATTGGGCCTGGTACTCTGAAAAGCTCAAGAAGGAACTTTTTGATATTGATGATGAAATTCTAAAACCATATTTCAGTCTCGATAAAGCTGAAAAGGCCATATTCTCTCTTGCTGGCAGCCTGTATGGTATAAAGTTTATTCCAAACGACTCGATACCTGTATACCACAAAGAGGTGAGAACATTTGAAGTTTATGATAAAGATGACACCTTTTTAGCGCTTCTCTACCTCGATTATCACCCCAGGGCAGGTAAGAACGGAGGTGCCTGGATGACAAGTTACCGGGAACAGCATAAGGATCTGAATTCTGATCAAAGACCGCTTATTTCCATTGTTGCCAACTTCACCAGGGCTTCTGAAACAAGACCCTCTTTGTTGTCATTGAATGAACTTACCACATTCCTTCATGAATTCGGACATTCTTTGCACGGTATGTTTTCAAAATGCAGCTACGAGAGCCTGTCAGGAACAAATGTTGCACGTGATTTTGTTGAATTGCCTTCTCAGTTCATGGAAAACTTTGCCTACGAAAAAGAGTGGCTTGATACATGGGCTGTTCATTACATCACAGGTGAAAAAATTCCAGAAGAAATAATTCATAAGGTTAAGCAGGCTTCGACCTTTAATGAGGGCTATGCGTTCAACCGGCAGCTGGGCTTCGGATTTCTTGATATGGCCTGGCACAGCATAACCGAAAAGAACACTTATGATGTATATACATTTGAGAAAGAGGCGCTAAAACGAACCGATTTATTCCCTGAAATCCCCGGAACCAATATGAGTGTCTCATTTGGACATATCTTCGGAGGTGGCTATGCGGCTGGCTATTATGGTTACAAGTGGGCTGAACTTCTCGATGCTGATGCATTCAGTTATTTTGAGGAAACCGGTATCTTCAATAGGGAGACAGCTGAAAGCTTCAGGAAAAATATACTCGAAAAAGGTGGCAGCGAAAAACCGCACGATTTATATCTGAAATTCAGGGGAAAGGAACCATCAATAGAACCATTGCTGAAGAGAAGCGGTGTGAAATAGGGTTAATAATTTCCCTGCATCAATAAAACTTCGTTAAGGTCAATTTTCATCTCCCTTAGAGTGAAAAACGGCTGTAATTAACTTCCATGGTGCAAAATCAAAGTCAGGCCGATATTAATTATGTAACATTTTCACCCAGGTTACTGTCAAATAATTAGACACAATAATAG
>CAIPJU010000579.1 GCA_903865465.1 uncultured Bacteroidota bacterium | reverse complement strand
TTTTAAAAGTATTGAAATAATTTGAATACATAAATTCTCAAATTGATTATTCAATCTTAGAGTTCTGGCATATTGAAAAAGTACTTTTTAAAAATTCTCTTTTGTCATCTTTGGGATAACGAGTAATATGTTCTTTGATGAAGTCCTTAAAATTGAGATTAATTCTCTTATTGATGCCAATTGATCAGGGAACTTTTATTTGTTGAGTTGTCAAACATCTTCAATGTCAAATGGAACCACTTATCTATTGCTGTATTTATATAAATTAGAGAGTTTTAGTATTTACCATAATAGTGAAAAACAATTGTTATTTATATGTCTGTATATCAATAGTATAAATATATTATTTGACTAACTGGGATTGTTTTACTAAATTACTACCTTTGGATACCAAAGATCTTATCAATAGAAATGTACCAGACAGAAAAACAAATAATTGAAAAACTTCAATCTCTATTAGCAGAAGGGGGGTCTGATTATAGAATGATTCTGAAGTTGTCAAATGAATTATCTAAGAAGGATAAGAATTTTCAGCGTTTCTTTATTGACGCAAAGACATTGATCCATTTAGGGAGAGAGAGTATAAAAGATCATACAACTGCATTAATTGAACTTGTAAAAAATAGCTATGATGCTGATGCTCTAAATGTTGATGTAGAAATAAAATGTTCTGAAGATCCAAATATCATAAGAATTGCTGATAATGGTTTTGGAATGACTAAAGATCAAATTTTAAATAATTGGTTGAGAATTGGTTTTTCCGGGAAACGTGTATCAAAAATGAGCGATTTAGGAAGGCGTAAAACAGGGGAAAAAGGAATAGGCAGGATATCTGCTGATAGACTTGGCGCTAAACTAGAGCTAATTTCAAAAACAGTAATTGATGGACTCGTCGGACTTAGAGTAAATTGGGATGACTTTGATATAGAGGGGAAAGATGTATCTGAAATCGATGTTGAGATAATTACTCCTTCAGAAATAAAAATTCCTCTAATTAATGGAGAAGTAAGTAAAACTGGCACAGAAATAAAAATTACTAATTTGCGCCAACCATGGACACCTGCTAATATTGAAAACTTATTCAATGAATTAGCTACTCTTACTCCACCATTCAATCAAGTCTCTGATTTTTCAATAAATTTAATCAACGACATTGCTCCAAGTTTTTCTCGTACAGTTGATTCAAAATATTATGAAGCATCTGAAATTGATGTAACTGCAATTTTTGATGGATCTGATGAAGTTTACTATAGCATCAAAGATAAATATTCCGATGTTGAAGAGATACAGACAATTTCTCTTCAACAATTTTATTCCAAAGCTAAAGTTGGAGATAATCCAAGTGTACTTAAATGTGGTCCTATTGAAGTCAGATTGCTTCTATTTCTAAGAGATGGTTCATCTATTGTGGGAACTGATTTCAAATTAGCAGACTTAAGGGAATTTTTAGATAATAATTACGGGGTTAAAATATATAGGGATAATATTGCAGTAAAACCATATGGGTTTCCAAAGGCACAACTTGGATTTGACTGGCTAAAATTAGGGGAGGAAAAGGCGAAAAACCCTGCCGGTATTGGAAGAGGAGATGAGTATACAGTTTCTCCTAATCAGCTTGTCGGTGCAATTTTCATAACAAGAGATAACAATAATTTATTGACTGATAGTGCAGCCAGAGAAGGGTTAGTTGAAAATGAAGGATTTGAGGATTTGAAGCAATTTGTTTATGCAACAAAAAGACTGTTGGAAACACACCGTTCAAAAATTTATCCAAAAATTGAAAAAGGAAAAAAAGAAAAACAAAGAATACCCAATATTAATGAAGCAGAAAGGATAAAAGAGCAACTCACTTCTGTAAAAGATGAATTAACTTCAATAAGAAATACAATAGCCCATAAGAATTTACAATCTGCTGAATTCTTTATGCCAATTTCTCGGTCTATTGAAAAGGTTGATTTAATATCAAATAGTGTACATACAACGATCTCAGAACTTCTAAACTGGCAAAGAGTATTAAATGGATTGGCTACAATTGGTATATCTTCTGCAGTGTTTGGACATGAGACTGAGGGGTCAGTGACACAATTTAAAGGTTCAACTATTACTGCTATTAAACTAATTAAGTTGACTCCTCCAATGACTGAAAAAGCTTTAGAGGAACTTGATAAAGCTCTTAAATATTCAAGAAAGGTTGAATCTTGGGGAGCATATTCGTTAACTAGGGTTCAAAAGGAAAAAAGAAGAGCAAGAAATGTTCAGGTTTTCAAAACCATTGAAGCCGTAATTAAAGAATTAAAACCTGCATTTGAAGCATCAACAATTGACTTAATCTTGAAAGGTGAAAATTTATATAGCAATACTTACCAAATGGACATCGAGACCATTTTGGTAAATCTATTAACAAATGCTTATACAGCTGTATTACTCAAGGGTGGAGAAAGAAAAGTTCTTGTCAAAGTAGAGAGAGAAGATATTGGAAATAAATCAGGTTACTATTTTTCAGTAGCCGACTCAGGCCCGGGTGTTGCTAAAGAGTTTGAGAAAAGAATATTTGAACCTTTGTTTTCAACCAAAATGGTAGGAACAAGAGAAAGTAAGAGCGTTGGCACGGGACTTGGCTTAACAATTGTAAAATCAATTGTTGAAGAATTAAATGGGGAAATTGTGCTTTCAAAAGATACTGATTTACATGGAGCCAATTTTAAAATTTGGCTTCCTAGAATAAAATAGAAGAAGATGGCAAGCATTGCAATAATTGACGACAATAATGATCAAAGTGGCACAGTTGAAGCCAATATTTTAATTGGGTTACGTGAACTTGGGAGTAGTTTAACTGTTATTACTTCACTTCCATTTAGAAATCCAGAAGAGTATTTCAATTTTATTGATACAAATGAAGTTTGTGTTCTTATTTTGGATGAGATGCTTAACGATCAAGCATCTGGTGAGCATGGACCTGTCGATTATAAAGGCAGTGATTTAGTGGGAATATTAAGAACAAGACTGCCTGAATTTCCAATTTTTGCACTTACTGTTATTCCAACCACTGATGGAGACTTGAACGCAAAATATAGCCTTTATGAAGAGATTATTACAAGAAAGGAATTCTATGAAAATTCCAACAAATATATTCCAAAATTTTGCCGCGCAGCGAAGAACTATCTAAAGGAAAATATTGATGAGTTGAGTCAGTTTAATGAATTAACAGTTGAAATTTCAGGAGGAAATCAAGATCCAGAATTAGCCAAAAAATTACAAGCGTTACAAGTAAAAATTGAATTGCCATTCTCTGGATTTAATGATCGAAATTTATGGCTTATTGAATACGAAAAACAAATTGAATGCTTAGAAAGGATTAATGAAATTATCAAATCCAAACTTGAAATTTAGGATGAATTGGAAGAAAATTGATAAAAATAATCGTAAACAAGAAGACGGAATATATACAGCATGGAAGCAACAAATTGCTGATGAATGTTATCACCAATGTGTGTATTGTGCAATACATGAAGCTCCATGGGGTGGTATTGACCATTATCATATAGACCACTTCAGGCCCCAATCAAAATTTGATGAATTAAAAAATAAAATCACTAATTTGTATTATTCATGCCCTATCTGCAATAAATTTAAATCAGATGATTGGAAAAATGAGCCTGATAACTTAAATGATATTTGTTATCCAGATCCCAGTGATCATAATTATTCTGATTTGTTCAATTGGGATAAGACAAACCATACTCTGGAAGGAATATATGTTTCATCAAAATATTTAGTAAATAGGTTATATCTCAACAGACCACAATTAATTTACGAAAGAAGAGAATATTTTCTGAAGGCAAAAGCGGATGCTTTAATTAGTGAGGTAAACAGACTAATTCAACTTAGCGATGACCTCATCTTGGTTAAGGAAGCCTTTGAAATAATTTCAAGTTTAGCGCACCACCTGCATATAAGGTCTACTATTAGTCCGTATAAGTTAGTGGATATCAAAAAACCTAAAAAAAATTGTGAATAATAAAAAACTCACAGGCTCTTTTTATACTCCAAAACTCATTACGGATTTTTTGGTGAACTATTTAAGTGAAAAAATTGAAGATAATTGTTTGACGGTATTAGAATTAATTATTCCGGGCAAATCTCTTTAAGAAAGACAGAAATACAAAATCACCAATATGTTGAAAATAGTGTAAATAAATCTAATTTCGCATGAAGCTAATCAATAACAAGGAAGTAATCGTTCAAAAGGATTAAAATAGTTGGACAATTCTAGAGATGTGAGTTGGCCGAAATTTAGTGGCTCATGGTGATAACTAGATTTGGATGGCATGAAGGATCGTGACGTCTGAATAAGGTTGAACCGGATTCCATTTTTCATGTTGTCATGAATTGACTGGATGAATTAGTAAAATGAAACATTTATAAAGACTTATCGGGAATTGGGAAAAATACAAGTCATATACCCTCCGCATAAAAGTATGGAAAGAAATTCTCTTGATTTTAATCTTTTACCCTTGATAGGGGAAGATCCTTCTGAATATGCTGATCGGTTGGGAGTCTTCTATGCATCGAAAATTACTGACGAACATAAAAAGGATTTGGGGCAGTATTTTACTCCATTACCTGTAGCCAAGTTTATGGCAAATTTTTGTAATGTGGAGAAAGAACAGATTAAAATTCTTGATCCTGGCTGTGGCGTAGGAATCTTATCTGCTGCTCTCGCTGAAGCTTTGGTTTTCAACAGTACATATATTAAAAAAATTGAGCTAGTTGTATTTGAAACAGATTTGAATTTACTTCCGTTGGCTGAGAGTTGCTTCAAATATTTAGGATTTTGGCTTAATCGGAAAGGAATTGAATTCACTTTTTTCCTTTGTAAAAACGATTTTATATTGCATAACTCTCTTGTATTAAGTAATCAGGAAGATACATACGAGACATATGATATTATAATCTCAAACCCTCCATATTTCAAATTGCCCAAAAATGATGAAAGGGCTATTGCTGCTAGATCAGTTATATATGGACAAACAAATATATATACTGTATTTCTTTTGATAGCTGCAAAACTTTTAAATGAAAATGCTCAATTGATCTTCATTACTCCAAGGAGTTTTTGCTCAGGCAATTATTTCAGACTATTTAGGGAAATCTTTTTCTCAGTTATAGATTTAAAAAAAATACACCTTTTCGATTCCAGAAAAGCTGCATTTAAAAGAGATAAGATTCTACAGGAAAATATTATTATTGAGGCAATAAAGAAGAAGAGAATTGAACCGGGCCAGTTTGCTTTAACTTATATTGATAATGAAGGTGAAATAGAATTGTCTTCTTCTGTTGGGATTGAAGATATTAATGAAAGACGTACAAAAAGGTATAAAAGTCGAAGTCTCATAAATTTTGAGTCATACCAAAAAATATTACATCTACCGTCTTCAGAACTTGACGAACAGGTTATTCAGATTTTCAAAACATGGACAGGATCATTAAAATTATATGATTTAGAGATTTCAACAGGAAAAGTTGTTGATTTCAGAAGTAGGAATATGATAAGGTATAGAAAGTATAAAAATGCAGTTCCCCTTTTATGGCTTCATAATGTAGAAGCGATGAACTTTATTTGGCCTTATGCCAAAGTTTATAAAGGCAAATCAAAGGGCCAATTTATTGTTGAAGATGAATCTTCATTGTCTAGATTAGTGGAAAATAAAAATTACGTCCTTCTAAGGAGATTCAGCACTAAAGACGATAATCGAAGATTAATAGCTGCTCCTTATAATAGAAGTACCTTCCCAGGAATAGGAATGATTGGAATAGAAAACCATTTGAATTATATTTACCACAAAAATGACGAGTTGACAATTGAACAAACCATAGGTTTGGCAGCAATTCTAAATAGCCATTTGTTTGATTTATATTTCAGAACATTTAATGGCAACATAAATGTTAGTGCGACTGAATTAAGAGATTTTCCTTTGCCCAGCTTCCAACTAATCCAATTATTAGGTAAAAGAATTAGTGGATTCATCCAACATAAAGTATCTTATGATATTGAAAATCTTGTTTTAGAAACATTCAATTTGAATATCAATTTATCTAAAATTTATGGACAGTAAAATAAAAGAAGCCCAAGAAATACTTAGGCAATTTGGTCTTCCAGAAACTCAACAAAATAAAATTTGTGCATTGACACTTTTAGCATTAAGTGGAATAAAGCCTAATGATAGTTGGCAAGATATATCTTCAAAAAGTTTGACGCTTTCAAAAGACATAATTGAGTTTGTAAATGTATATTATTTGGCAGACTACAAACCTAATACAAGAGAGTCATTTAGAAAAATTGCATTAAAGCCCTTTGTGGAAAATAATATTGCAGTTTTAAATCCGGACAACCCGAAACTCAGTCCCACTAGCTCCAAAACTCATTATGCTCTTACTGATCTTGCTTTGAATGTAATAAAAACATATAACACTGATGAGTGGAAAATTGCTATTAGTAATTTTCCAAAGAATCAGTTTATTCAAAATATTCCATCTGATGTTTTACTAAGGAGTATAAGGATTAAAAATTTTAAGTCCATATTTGATGATATAATTGAGCTAGGACGATTCAATGTTTTCATTGGCGTAAATGGATGTGGGAAAAGCAACATTTTGGAAGCTTTAGCGACAGCTGGGTCTTCTGTAGCTAATGATTTAAACTTTGAAGGGTTATACAGTAGAGGAGTGAGGATAGCGCGACCTGATTTAACTATTAGCTCATTTCTTTCAACTCCACACAAGAAAACTATTGACATTGGGATAGAATTTAAATCGGATTTTGGACTTGATAAATATGATATTTCACTGTATCCAGAGAACCCAAAAGATATCTATACCAGATGGAGAGATTCAAACCATGATTTAAATATTGATGAGAAGGATATTCCAGAACTAATAAAAAACATTATAAGTAATATTTATCATGATTCTCCTGATCTAATAAGTCAAAAAGTTTTATTGTCAGAAATTAATGATCAACTAAAATTAAAAAGCACTCAATTAAGAAAGTACCCCTATCAATCTCTTTTATCTAATTATGCAATTTTTGATTTAAACACAAGGTCATTGAGAGGAGTTGTTCCCACTGATAGCCGAAAGACTCCACTTGGAATAAATGGAGAAGGGTTGGATCTGCTTATTGCCAATTTTAATAGTTATGAAAAGAATTATCTTAAAGAATGTAGTACTTTCTTTGATTGGTTGGATACAATTTTTAGTGATAAGGATGATAAAGCAAAAATGGACGGATTAAAACCAGGTCGAAGTTCATCAACATTGTATTTCACTGACAAATACATGCAAAAGCAAAATAATACCTTCTCTGCTGAAAATTCTAATGAAGGAATTCTTCATGTATTATTTTATATAGCTTTATTTATTAGTAATAAAACTCCCAGTTTGTTTGCAATTGATAACATTGAAACAGCATTAAATCCAAGATTGTGTCAGAAACTAATCACTATTTTGGTTAAACTTTCTAAAGATAGAGGTAAACAAGCATTAATTACTACGCATAATCCAGCCATACTAGATGGATTAAATTTATTCGATAATGATCAGAGACTATTTGAAGTTTTTAGGGATAGCGAAGGAAAGACCAAAACAAGACGAATTCAATTTAAAAGTGATTTGAATGACAAAAAATTCAAATTATCTGAAATGTGGTTGAAAGGATTACTCGGAGCCGTTCCTAATAATTTTTAATATGAGAATTGGAGTAATTTCTGAAGGGCATGCTGATAGAGCTGTCATAACAAATATACTTATGGGAGCATCTGGTATGGATAAAAATGATGTAGTCCCATTGAGACCTATTTACAATTTGGATGAAACTGACAAAGCAGCTATTAGTTCACAGACATTTAGTTCATGGTCAGTAGTAAGGAAGGAATGTGAAGAAAGAGAATTAATTGATGGTTTTCTTGCTATTGGTGGACAAGATTTTGTAGTTATTCATATTGATACCGCTGAAGCTGACCTATATGGCATCACAAGACCTGATAGGAGATCATCGACTTATTGTAATGATCTAAGAGACTTGGTTATTAAACAAATAAATAC
>CAIPJU010000578.1 GCA_903865465.1 uncultured Bacteroidota bacterium | reverse complement strand
GTTTTAATTATTACCTTCTCATGGTTCCTTTCAATAAAACATGGAAGGTATCATGGAATACCGAGGTTTTTTGCATTTGAGAGCGTCTTTATCCTCTTACTGATGAATTACAGATACTGGTTTATAGATCCTTTTTCGCTTAACCAGGTTCTTTCGTGGATGCTCCTTTTTCTGTCGGTTTATGTAGTTGTTGATGGTTACATCAGGCTGACAAGAGAGGGCAAGCCAGGCAGAAATTTCGAAAATACCTCCCGTCTTGTGAGTTCAGGCATCTACAAATATATACGGCATCCGCTCTATCTCTCTATCTTCCTGCTTGGAACAGGTATAATGCTCAAAAAGCCTGAATTATTTCAGTTTTGTCTTGGTGTAATCAATCTTGTCGCAGTTTACCTGACTGCAAGGATTGAAGAAAAGGAGATGCTTGCAAAATTTGGCCGTGAATACGATGATTACAGGGAAAAAACCAAAATGTTTATCCCCTTTGTATTCTGAAACAAATAAGGTTAAACATCATATGTCAAAATAATTTCGGATTTCGGATTGAGGCCTACTCTATCGCTTCAATATTATATGGAGTCTGCTGGTATACAAAGTAGTTGAGCCAGTTCACGAAAAGCATATTTGCCTGTGACCTCCATCTGACAACAGGGGAATTGGCAGGATCGTCATCAAGATAGTAGTTTTTAGGCATTTCTATGGGAAGAGCTTTTGAGAGATCCCTTTTATATTCATTATCAAGGGTTTCAGGAGAGTACTCCGAGTGACCAGTCAGAAAAAATTCACGTCCGTTTTTAGATGCAACCATATAGACTCCGGCCTCTTTTGATTCTGAAAGAATGGAAAGCGCCGGAACCTTAATAATGTCTTCTCTTTTAATTTCGGTATGCCTGCTGTGGGGGACATAAAAGATGTCGTCGAATCCTCTTAAAATGGGATTTGCCGAATCTGATTTAGTATGTTCAAAAACACCGAACATCTTCCTGTTGAGAGGATATTTAGGGATCCCGTAATAATAATAAAGTGCGGCCTGAGCACCCCAGCAGATAAAGAGAGAAGAGGTTACATTTCTCCTGGCCCATTCAAAGATCTCAATAAGTTCATCCCAGTAGTTTACCTCTTCAAATGGCAACTGTTCAACGGGTGCCCCGGTTATTATCAGACCGTCATATTTATGATGAATTACGCTGTCAAAATCTTTATAAAAGGCATCCATGTGCTCTTTTGGAGTATTCTTTGATGTGTGGGTGCGGAGCTTAATAAGATCCAGTTCTACCTGCAATGGAGAGTTTGAGAGAAGCCTTATCAGGTCAGTCTCTGTTGTTATTTTAACCGGCATCAGGTTCAAAAGGGCAATCCTTAACGGACGGATATCCTGCTGAGATGCCCTTGAGGCATCCATAACGAATATGTTCTCATTCTGAAGCGCCTTGATAGCCGGCAGCTTATCAGGAATATTAATTGGCATGGATATAATATTTAATTAATCAAAAATTCTTTAAAAGAATTAATCAGTTCTCACATTACAACTGAGAGCGTAAAAAGTTCCAAAGATATCTGCAAATATTATCTTTCACAAAAAATGGAAAAACAATAAACTATTAAGTATATCTTTTGTTTATCCATAAATTATAAATCATATAAGCGATGAACAGAAGAGATCTGATACAAAGAATAGCGCTTGGAGGAGCAGTACTTGTCCTGATGCCTTCAATAGTTGAAAGTTGTTCAAAGAGTTCCACTGGCGATAATGGCAAACTGACCCCTGGCGGATCAGCTATTGACCTTGATATTACACTTCCTGCCTATTCGGCTCTTGCCACTGCAGGGGGATACGTTGTTGTTCAAAACATTATTGTCATTAATGTTGACAACAGCAAATTTGTTGCGCTTTCGAGTGTCTGCACCCATCAGGGATGCACAGTAGGCTTCGATGCACCCTCAGGTGATATTAAATGTCCATGCCATGGTTCAGTTTACGCTACCAGCGGTAGTGTAATTACCGGTCCTGCTCCTTCTGCTCTCAGAGCTTATACTGCGGCCAAATCGGGAAACATAATTTCTGTCAGTTAAAAGAAAAAAGGGTTGTTTTACATGAACTTGTAAAACAACCCTTTTAAATCGACAAAATGAGAATAAAGCCCGCTTATTTTGAGTCCAACCACGAAAGTATTTTTTCTGAATTAGGTTTATCCTTTGAATAAACCACATCAACCAGTTTCCCTTTCTCATCAATCAGGTACTTCTGAAAGTTCCATTTAACTTCTGAATCCATAACACCGTTCTGTTCCTTGGATGTAAGCCATTTGTAGAGTGAATTCATGTCACTTCCCTTTACTGAAATCTTGGCCATCATTGGAAAAGTAACCCCGAAGTGTTCGGTGCAATATTTTCTTATTTCCGTTGCGGTGCCTGGTTCCTGATTCATGAAATTATTTGCGGGAAATCCTATAATAACCAGGTTATCCTGGTATTGTTTGCTAAGCTCCTCAAGTTCTTTATATTGTGGTGTAAAACCACATTTAGAAGCTGTATTTACTACCATTACTTTTTTACCCTTGAGGGTGCTAAAGTCAAAATCTGCCCCCTCGAGAGTCTTAACCTTAAAGCTGTAAAATCCTGCATTTTGTGCCATACCGCTGAATGCCAGCAATGTTGATAAAATCAATGTAAAAAATCCTTTTTTGCTCATAATAATATATTTTTACAACCTTAAACAAGCTTGAAAAAGAAATGTTCAGAAAGACGTGGAAAACCATTAAATTCTTTATTGCTATTGGAATTTTGTTAATAGTGATCCCCCATTCAATTCTTCCCCATCAGGCAGAAGATATCAATAAGGGGAAGATCGATGAATATGTGAAGTTGAACAACATTGAAAAGAGGCTTCAGGAGTATGCTGACGATAAAGATGCATTGGTACTCAAACTAAAACAGCTCGACATAATCAACAACAGCCGTAAGAAAAATAATTCTCCTGCAGTAAAACTCGATATTCTTGCGTCACGGGTAGCAAATAAAATGTCGCGTGAGGCTGCAGATAATAAATTCACAGGACACTGGAACCTTGAAGGTGAAAAACCCTACCATAGGTATGCAGCTGCCGGTGGTTATGATCATGTTTCAGAAAATGCCTTTGGGGAATGGACAACAGGCAAATATTCAATTACCCCAACAGCAATTACTGCCATGATGAAGTCGGGACACGGGAGTTTTATGTCGGAAAGATCTCCTGCCGACGGACATAAGAGAAATGTAATTGATAAATCACATAATTATGTCGGCATTGGCTATTGCCTGTCAGACACCCAGTTCCGTTATTATGAGGAATTTATTGACCGATACCTTGAATTTGACAGCATACCGCGGGTGGTAAAAAGAGACAACTCTTTTACCATCGACATTAAAACTACCCCTGGAGTTTACCTTTACACCCTCATCGCTTACCGTGATAAGCTTCCTGAAAACATGACAGCATCACAAATCAGCCGGAGAAACAGCTACAACGATTTTACCGACGAGATAAGCCTGACAATTGATCCATGGGATCTTGCTCCAATGCGTAAAAGCAATGTTTACAAAATACCGCTCAGTTTCGACAAACCTGGGTTATATTATATCAACATTTTCATCGATAATAAGGAGATTGCATCTCCATCAACAATGGATACCAAAGGCAAAATTCAGGCCAGCGGTGTGGTAATACGTGCTATTTAAGAGATACTGAAAAGTCTTTAAAATTTTGTTTTTCATACAGTGAAAAGAGGGCCCTCATAAAGGGCCACTTTTTTCACAAGGAATAGTAATTTTGAAAAACTACGGAATCAGAGTCAGAATTTGACGAGTATGCCGGCATGAATTCCAATCATGGTGGCATGTTCACCTTCGGTAGCAACCCAATGGTATTTCAAATTTCCCACCACTGAAATCAAATCGTTTAAGTCATATTTAATTCCTAAAACAGGAGCAAAGCCAAAATAGGTTTTGGAAGCAGAGATAGTCATACCGCTTGCCCCCGCCGAAGTCTTGAAGATATAGGCACCCATATCTGCTCCCAGATATGGCTTTAGTTTTTCACTGCCCAGGTAATACTCAAATAATGCAGTCAGAGGGATAAAGCTGGTTTTGAGCGAAACTTCATCAACGCCGGTTTCAGGAGCACCAAGACCCAGATAACCAACATTTATACCAACAGCCATTGTTTCCTTTATCAAATACTTCCCGGTTAAATTTATGCCAAAACCTGTTTTAAATCCCTCCATAGAACTGCCAACAGGAATCTGGACACCCATGGTAGCCCCAACATTAAACTGGGCCTGGACGTCAATGATAATAAAAAACAACATTGCCAAAATCAGACAGGAGAT
>CAIPJU010000577.1 GCA_903865465.1 uncultured Bacteroidota bacterium | reverse complement strand
CACCGCTGTAATATCCGGGTTCAATAGACGAAGCAAAGGTTTGCGTCCACATACTCTGGAAAAGAATTGGTCCTGAATACCCCGTAACAGAGCCAATATAACCAAGTTCTGCGGAAGGCAAAAGTAAATTGGGGTCAAAATTTGCAGCCGAAGCCTGATTCGGATCAGTATTGATCGCATCAAAGTTCTTTGTACATCCCGTTAAAAACAATGTTGCAACAAGACTTAAATATATAAGTATTTTTTTCATTATCAATGATTATTTAAATTTTAAATTAAGATTAAAACCCATGGTTCTCGTCGATGGTAACTGGGTTCCTTCAATTCCAGCATAGTTAATTGATGTATTGAAACCAGCTTCCGGGTCGATGTTATCAGTATGTTTTAACAGGCAGAACAAATTACGTGCAACAAATGAAATCTGAATGGAGCGAATTAAAGGTAATTGTGACAGCGCTTTTTCAGAAACGGTATAACCAAGCGTAAACTGACGGAGCTTAATATAATCACCATTCAAAACGTTACCTTTCGAAATATCACCTAATCTTGTGTAATAGTCTTGAGCCGAAGCATTTACCGTATTTGCTGAACCATCCTCCTGCACTCCGGCTACAACTATACCAGTTTCCCTGCCAACCAGGGTAGCCTTATCAAGTCCCCGTTTAAGGGCATAATTTTTAGTTGCTGAAAGTACTTTATTACCAAAGTTATAATCAAGAAGGAAAGAAAGATTAAAATTTTTGTACGAAAAATCATTCTTCAATCCGCCATACATTTTAGGTAATACAGACCCACATGGAATTAGTCCACCTTGCTCAGGCAATCCGCTTGCATCTACTATAATCTTGCCATTATTGTACTTGTAATCGTGTGCCATGACCTGAGGACCGGCATAACCAACAAGGTAAGCAGTATTTGCATTTAAAGGACGGTATGTTCCCAGACCAAGACTGTTTCCTGCAGCATCTGTTTTTAATACTTCATTTTTAACCGAAGTGGTGTTAAAACTGATGTTCCAGCTGAAATTGGTTGTTTTAATTGGGTTACCTGTAACCATTACTTCAATTCCTTTGTTTTGGATTGAACCGTTGGCAATCACTGAGCCGGTGAAACCAGTTGCAATGCTAATGTTTGCATTCATGATTTCGTTTGTTGATTTACGATTAAAATAGGCAACATCAAAACCTAAACGATTGTGGAAGAATTTCACTTCAGTTCCAACTTCAAATTCTTTCAGAGTATATGGTTTCAGGAATAGGTTTGGTAGTGTTCCACTGTAATTACCTGTTGAGATACCATTGATTGCTGAGCCAACGCCATAGTAAGTGGCTGTCTGATAGGGATTTGTTGGCTCACCACTGGTCTGTGCATAAGAAACGCGTAGCTTCCCAAAGCTAAGTGAAGAGGATTTAAGCAATTCGCTAAACAAGAAACTTGCAGTAACAGAAGGAGAAAAAATATTACGCTTACTCTTAGAAATCCCTGAATTATAAAGGGTTGAGAAAGCATCGTACCTGCCTGTCGTACTAAGTGTCAGGAATGTTTTGTAGGTAAAATCAGCAGAATAGTAAGCTGAATGAGTTTCTCTCTGGTTCGAGCCATATGATCTGTTATAATTTACAACGTTATTAGGGCTGTAAAGATTCGGTATAACAAAAGGACCTCCGCTAAT
>CAIPJU010000576.1 GCA_903865465.1 uncultured Bacteroidota bacterium | reverse complement strand
TGAATTAGTTTTAATTTAAGGGTGTGAATTATGATAGTTAATCGAGTTGATAACATTTTTTTGATGTTCTTCAATTACATTACTACTATTTTGAAAATAGGGACTAACCTGCCCACTAATTATTGAATATCCCCATGAAAATGTTGAAATTGCATACCAAGATTCTCCTTGTAAGCCACAAAGAGTCCATTCTGCATGAAAGCCATTGCCGGGATTTGGTGAATCTCTGAAAAATCCGTCAGAACCTTTCCGATGATAAGGTTTGGAATAATCATTTAGCTCATTTTCTGTGTAATAAAATCCATAATTGTGTTCCCAAATTGGATCAGGTTCATATTTAAAAGAACATTTATCATCAAAATTTTGATAAACACTTTGGACAAAATTGTATTTAGAATACTCTGAACCAAAAACTCTAATAGTTATTTCAACCTTTGCACCATCAGTATATCCACTTGGATTTAGTTTAATATTTAACTGAAGAGTTGGTAAGCCAAATCCAAGAGAAATTAGCACTGTTTTCTTACCACCATAAAACTCTTCTATAGCTCCCTTACCTCCATTTCGAACATAACTTATCCATCTGTCCCAATCAGCACCAAGATAATCAATACCCCCTCCTTCATAATTAATATTAAACTGGCTATTAAATTTTGAATAATAATTATTTAACCAGGCATTTCCTTCAGGATTGAACAAGCCGCTATCATCAAATGACATGGGAACAGTCCTCAATCCACTTGGATCATTAAATTTTAGCGGGTTATTCAGGCAATAGGCATACCAGTAAACCCCATTTTTACATAAGGACTTTGACTTTTCAATGACCAGGTGCAGGGCTTTTTTTCAAAGAACGTTATTACCCTAAAGATACATATTTTCTTTTTTCAACTGAAAGCGTTTCAATTGAAAGAAGTCAACAGGATTTCCTGATGAACGGTACTTCGGACGATCTGGCAGACAGTTCTCTCACAGATAAGGAACTCCTTAATCAGTTTAAGATGATCGAGAAGATGACGGAGGATAAGAAGTCAGTAGTTAAAATATTCCTCGATGCATTCATCACAAAGGATAAAATCAAACAGCTCGCCTTATAAGCAAAAAGTCCGGGGGAACCGGACTTTCTTTATCTAAAAAGGCTTTCCTATAACAAAAAAGAGAGTCACGCTAATTATGATGTAAAGAAGCAAATAAACAGTACCTCTCCATCTTTTTTCTTTTGTTTCATTTTCGTACTGTCTGCATATTTCATCTTTTTTATGAAATAAATTTTTAAACTCGACAATTAGTATAAGGAAGGAAATTATCAAGCCACATATTATACCTTGTTGTTTCCCTATTTCAAATTTTACAAAAAACCTAACAATAGAAAGTAATGTTAGAATATTAAGAATCTGTAACAGTGTCAACAATAATAAAGCATTAAACGCTGGTGTGTCATTAGACTCTACTTTTTTTAACCGTTGGTAAATTCTATAATAAAAGTATCGCATAACCTAAAATGTTTTAGTTTCAAAATGTTCCCAAATCCTTCTCATCATTTACAACTTGTCTACGATAACTACTTATTATGCACCAATATACTGCTATTAGTCACGAAGTAATTGTGGTTTCCTTCTACTTCAATGTTATAAACCGTTTCCGTGTGCTTGCTTATTGTAATATTTATAATGTATTCCGTTGAACCGCCCTTTGTTTTTAACCCAAAGCCCACTTGTAAGTCTCTTACTTTTACCCACCCTTTACCTTCTACATAAAAAGGGTGTTCGGCAGTGACGTAAACCTTTTGATTGTCGGTTGTAAGCTCGTAAATTTCCCGGGTTTTTCTCTCGAACGATCTTACCACCTTACTTAACTCAATGATGCTTTTATCAAGATTGTATGAATAAACACTATCTCCTATTGATATTCGCTCAATAGGCTTGAATCCGTCTTTTGTACAGATTTGTGTACCCGCTTTAAAGCAAACATAGACAGTTGTACCATCTGGGAATACTGCCCGGTTAGGGACCCACTGCTCATTTGATACCGGCGAAAGCATCCTATCCCAACCTACAGTTTTATCAATAACCATATAACCACCACCCAATATAATTCCAGGTACCCCACCTAAATAAAATGCAAGACCGTTTACACCTAAACTCGTTGCAGTCTTCGCTCCTGATTGTTCTCCAAGAAAGTAAAGCGTGGCATCAGAGGCTGCACCAGCCCAGAAACAAATATTTACTGCACTTTTAGCAAGTCCAATTGTGCTTACATATTGATTACCAGCCCAACCGCTCACATATGGTCTCAAATTAGTACCTATGGTAGTAATAAAACCAAGCTCTTTGGCGGCTTCTGAAGTAAGTTTACCGACTTCAAAACCTACTTTTATTTTTTCAAGGGTATTTCCCCCTCCTCCTGTGTGAGCATTTTCGAACTGGAATGGATTATATGTGGCATTTTCGAACTGGAATGGATTATCATTATTATAAGTAATCGGAGAGTATGGTGTATTTTTCACTGGTGCCTTAGCAGCGACAGTAACCTCTCCCAACATATGTGGCATTCCAGGTCCCTGAAATCCGCTGCCGGGCGTAACCCCACCACCAACACCTAAGATGTCGCTCAAAAAATATGTTCCTGATGGCACTTGATCTGGATTAGTGACCATCCTATTCCATAAGTTTTCTACAGCGTCCCACTCAGCTTCTGATAGAAATCCTGAAGGGTCGGTATATTTGAGAGGGTTATTCAGGCAATATGTATATCTATTGAAATTTTGTGTCAATCCCGCATTCTGAATATATTTATCAGGGCTTAAGAACATTCCCATAAGAGGATCATAAACCCTGCCATTCATGTTGATAAGATTGAACCATGGCAGATGTTCATGCCCGGTATAGCCTCTGCCTGCAACAAAAAGGGAAGGCTCAGAACCGGGGGCATAGTAGGCCCAGGTTGCAGGATTCCTCATCCTTCCCCAGGCATCATAACTGTATTCGGCAGTTATATTGCCTGTAGTCGCGTTAACAACATGAGTTATGTTTCCAAGGTAATCACGTAAAATATCATAATATGTCGTTGTCCCGCTTTGAGTAATGGCAACTACCGGAGCGGAATAAGCATCACCTCCGATAAAGGTGTACTCACTGCTTGTACTGCCTGTTATCTCCTTTATGTATCTGTCGGTGGGATAGTATCGGGTTAATATTGGTGTGGTTCCTTGTTTTACAACCATCCGTGCGCGCTGATTATCAGAGTTATAAAGAAAAGAAGCAGTATAGTTATTCTCCGATATTGTGTTCACACTTTCAAATGAAGTATAAGTTATGGTCTGATCTGTTGAGGGGGTAAGTCCTGTTGTCGGATTTATGGAACTTACCGAATAAGGTCTTGGAGAAGTGTTATATGCCACCGTTCCTAAATCACTCTTGGTAGTAATTCCACCTTTTGCAGGATCATATGCCATATCAAGAGTCATCGTACTTCCCTTATATACATTATCAAGCCTGTCAAGATTATCATATGCAAATGTTTCCTTTAAATTAGAGTACTTATTGTTTTGTCTCCAATTTAAATTTTCAGTTACATGATCAAAGTTATAAGAATAATTCTGAATTGTACCAACAGCTATTGATGTTGGGAAGCCATAAACATCATACCCGAATGTCGCATTCAGGTTTGTTCCGTATTTTCCTGAAGTAACCTGCTGCCGGGCATTCATCCCGGTTACAGTCCAGCGACTGTGATACACATAATCATATCGCCAATTTCTACTACCTTACCAGAAGCGCCACCAATTTTACCC
>CAIPJU010000575.1 GCA_903865465.1 uncultured Bacteroidota bacterium | reverse complement strand
GGGGATCTCACCCGAACTCAGGAGGTATATTACCGAAGAGATAAGAATACCCGGCGTATTCTCTGAAATGCCGGGTATTGACTCCTTAAATGTCGGGATGGCTGCATCGGTGGTTTTTTCTGAATTTTTCAGGAGAGAAGTAACCTTCGGAAGACAATAAGAGTATATTTGCCAAAAACCTAATTATGGCACAGTCGGAATTTAAAGTTTACAGAGTCAGATGGCTAATGCTGACTGTCTATATGTTAATCATAGCTGCAAATCAGCTGCTCTGGATAACCTTCGCTCCCGTTACGGGCGACGCCGCTAAATATTACGGGGTTTCTGATCTCAAGATCGGTTTACTATCGATGTGCTTCATGGTGGTCTTCATCCTTTTTTCAATACCAGCTTCGTGGATTATTGATAAATACGGAATCAGGATCGGAGTTGGAATCGGGGCATTGCTGACAGGGGTCTTTGGTCTCCTGAGAGGCTTTACCGGGACCAATTATAATTTGCTACTTCTGGCCCAGACAGGTATTGCTGTGGGACAACCCTTCATCCTGAACGCTATAACAAAAATGGCTGCAAGGTGGTTCCCCATCGAAGAACGGGCAACTGCTGCAGGTCTGGGTACAATGGCGATGTATGTCGGGATACTCGCCGGAATGACTGTCACTCCATTTCTGACAATGTCATTCGGGATAGATAAAATGCTTGATATCTACGGGATAATTTCAATAATTACAGCATTCATTTTCATTGTCCTCATTAAAGAGGGACCACCCACAGCTCCATGCAGGCCTGACCAGGAAGAAAGATCGCTTGTTTTTGATGGTTTTAAACAGACTGTCAGGACTAAGGATTTCATCTGGCTGATGATCATCTTCTTCATTGGGTTGGGCGTTTTCAATAGCGTTACTACATGGATTGAAGATATTCTCAGACCAAGAGGCTTTTCTGCAACACAGGCAGGAATTACGGGTGGATTGATGATTGTGGGCGGGGTTATCGGGGCGATGATTATTCCAATCCTTTCTGACAGAAGGAAAAAAAGAATACCTTTCATCATACTTGCCCTTATTGGTTCCACAATTGGTCTTGCAGGAATCACTTTTGCAACCAATTACTGGATTCTGCTTGTTTCGGGTGCTGTCCTTGGATTCTTTCTGCTCAGCTCAGGACCAATTGGTTTTCAATATGGAGCAGAAATTACTTTTCCAGCTTCGGAGGGAACTTCAAACGGAATGCTGCTGTTAATGGGTCAGATTTCAGGAATAGCATTCATCTTTGGAATGGACAGTTTCAAATCGGCAGTTAACGGTTCAATGACACGATCGCTGATATTAATGATCGCATTGATGGTCTTAAGCATTATAATGTCATTCAGACTGAAGGAATCAACTATATTGAGCGGAGAAAAGGAGCTTTAGCGAATACCTTTTTTCCGGTTCTCAGTAGATCCAGGGAATCAATCTTTTGGTTGCTTTAATGTATTTTCCATATCTTTCACCAAATTCATTAAGCAGAGCACTCTCTTCTACTCCTATTCTGTACAAAACAGCGATAGTTACAGGTATCACTAGAACAAGGAAAGATGAAAAACTGGACATCGTTACCGAAAAACCCGTTATGATCATAAGCATACCGGAATAACTGGGGTGCCTCACTTTTTCATAAATGCCATCTGTTTTCAGGTCTGCGTCTTTATTGATGGCGACATCAACAGTAAATGAATTTCCAAGTTGAAGTATAGCTATCCATCTTATTACCAGGCCACCAATAATAAGTGGCAATCCGAAACCAAGCCAGAAATTATTCGCCGGTTTCGACATAAAGAATCCGGATGTAAATCCCACAATTATCATCATCCAGAGAAAAATCAGTGATCCTCTGTCGCGACGGGTCTTAACAGATCCCTTCTTCGAACGCTTAATAAACATTAGCATAAACTCCGAAACAGCATAGGTTAATGAAAGTAGAATAAGTGAACTCATATTAAATTAAGTTTAAGATTAAGGTAGTTTTGATTTTGGCACTTTTAACAATCCGATCCTTACTGCCCAGCCATAGGATGTCGGAGTCGAAATAATAATATTCTTCGCTTGAACATTATAAGACTCAAATGTTGTTTTCATCTCCGTTCTGTCGATAGCGATGCAAAAATCTTTCACCCCGTCCTCATCATAATCAATGCTGTCACAAATTTTATCCGGAAGAGTGCCACGCCAGTCCAACTGTACAAAGCCCGTATTGCGCTCTTTAAGAAAGCCGTTAAAAACCGGAACCCTTACGTCAAGAGTGCATCTTTCAGATATCAGCTGTTTAGAAACTGCTCCACCTGTATAACGGGGATTTAATTTCATAAATGGCGCCCTTGAAAGTGATGATGAGAAGCTGTTAAGCCCCGGGAATAGAATAATAATTACTATCAGACCAATAAACGCCCAAAGCAATCCTGCTACTATTTTGACTCTTTTCATTGTTTCTGCGATTTAGAAAATAAGTTTCAACACTCCTTGTAATGTATTAATAATGGGGCCCGAAGAGAAAACAGCCATGAACAGGAACGAAACGAACAGGAATAAATTTCTTGAAAAATTCTTCATGGTTCCTGCCGGGATACCCCTGATTCCATAATGAATTGCCTTTTTTGGGCAGGCGTCAATGCACTTACCGCACTTACTGCAGAACAATGACACCTCTCCTTCCTTTATACCTTCCTTTGAAAGGGCAAATAGTGGACAAACTTCAACGCATTTATAGCATTCGGTGCATGCAGTCTTGTCTATTTTGACAGTAAAGGGGGTGATTTTATTTGAGAGTGAACTGATGGCGCCAAGGGGGCAGAGGAAACTGCATTGGGTTCTCTTTCTGGTCATAACAGGAAGAACAACAACCAATCCGCCGAAAAGCGATAAAAATATCCCTGCTTTTGTAGCGGATTCGACTGAGGTTACCTGCTCAAATTCAGTTACAGCTTTAAAGGGGCAGATCCATGAACAATAAGTTGGGGTCAGGCTTAGTGCAGCTGTGAGCATTACCATTAAGAGAACAGCAAACGGCATCCATTTCCAGAGGTCGCTGATCTGCTTTATCGCACGTCTTTTCCTTACTCTTGAGAAACCATCGTCCCAGCCGCCATAGAAACAGCCCCAGCTGCAAAATCCCCTGCCCAATACAAGCGTTGCCCCAAGCCATAGTACAACCATAGCAGATATATTCGCAAATCCTCCAATAATGCTTCCGGGGAAAATAATAGATTTTGTAAATGCAGCAGGAAGTAACATCATTGGAATTACAAGGTGACAAAATGGAATCTTGCACTCAAGGATATCAGCCTGATTGAATGACATTGATTTCCTCACTTCAAGCATATTGTGAATGAGGGTATATGACAGTGAAAGTGCAAAAATGATAAAGAGTACCGCCCTGAACCTGTCGGTTTTTCCAGTATAATGCATTAAGAAATAAAGAAGGTTCACAAACAGAAATACAACCATTAGTGCGATACCCGATGCAGGATTGGAGAAATCGGGTCTGCCTCCTGTCAAAAACATAAATGATATAAGAAACATAGGAAGTGAGTAGAGAAGAGATTTTCCAAAAGATTTTTGCATCCCTACAATAGTTAAAATGTTATCCATTTATCAGTCCTCCGATTAAATTAGTTAAACCTTTGATCATAAATATTATACCTGCAAGGCCTGTTGCCAGAATTCCAATCTTGGTCAGGACTTCCTTTTTCCTGATTCTACCTGCCAATGGCAATGGAATGAACCAGAGCGAGGATCCTATGAAAAAAGCGATGAAAGCCAGGTAACTCTGAACGAGGGTACCCTGGGTCGCTCCCTTTGTTAGAATAATAAATAAGGCAGGACAGAATCCGAGACTATTTACCACACCAAGAAATACAGGGACGATTCTGTGGTTATTGACAGTATTTACAATTTTAGCAGGGCAAACGGGGTTGTGGTTTTTACTTATGCTGTACCAGACAAGCATTATTGCAAACATAATATAGAGAATACCCGGAACTATAGTTCTTACTAAAGGATTGCCAAAAATTGCCTGTCCAAAATACCACGATAAGGTTGCCAGAGTGAAATAGACTAACAACCGTGTTAAAAGGAAAACAGACAGATCCCAGGCAATCTTCTTCATTCCGGCAGACCCTGCCATGAAAAAAGGAAACATTACTATTCCGCATGTTGCCAGACAGGCTGAACCGCTGCTTAATCCAAGTATAAACGCCTCACTCATTGCATCTTTTTAAACAAAATTAAAATCGTATTCAATACCATGCAAGTGAAATGTGGCGAACTGGCCGGAAGAGTGGCATTCTGCCATGTCTCTGTGGTGAAGTGACTCTTTTTGTGGTGAAATGCCACGAAGAAACCGGGTAAAAACGGAATATCTCTACGACCTGAACTTCCTTGAAAACCCTGATGCTTTTGAACGTGCAACAGGAATCTCTACTCCGGGAAAGGTCAGTTTTATCTTCATATTCTGAACATTTCCGGTGAGATGGCTTATATACTCTGAATTGACTATGAAGCATTTATGACAACGCATAAAAGATGAATTTCGGCTTAGCAGTGATTCCGCCTCCTTTAATGTCCACCTGATATGAGTCTTGGAGAGGGTATCTCCGTTATTTTGAACAATTGTTACATAATTATCATTAGAACAGAGATATACTATATTTCCGGCGTTGAGCCTTAATTCGCTTTTCTGATTACCTTCATGGATGATGATCTCATCTCCCCGCGAAACTTTCCCTGGTGTAATCTCAGTCTCCCCGGGAGCAGGTTTATTTCTCCTGTTGAAGAGAATTATATAATTGATTGAGACCGGAATGCTTCCAACGAGAAACGCAGTCCAGACCGATGGCAACAGGTATTTGAAAACAGTAATTCCCGGGAATATAAGACTCACATAAAAGAAATTAGATACACCTATGCTTAAGGCGATAAGAAAATCCCAGAGAATGTTTTTCCCCAGATTCCAGCTTTTTCCAATTACAACAGGTTCAATCATGAATTTGAACATCGACAGGACGAAAGTGGTTACAACGCCAAAGCCAAGCGAGAGCAAAAGTCGATTTAATGGCTCAATCTGTGACAAGCCGAAAGGACCGAAAAGGAAAAGAAAAAGAAAAATAAAGAGTCCGAAAACCAGGATGGAAATTAATTTATGCCGGTTAGTCTCTTTTGATCTGAATGGTTGATTAAACGGATTCACCTTAATAAATTCTTATCCTCAAATCTATGAAATTTAGGAATAAAACTAAAACGAATATTAATCTGGTAAATCGTGTTCAGAAACTCATGACAATTCCCTTGCTATCGCCTCGGCAGCCCTAATCCCGTCGACAGCACACGATACTATTCCTCCTGCATAGCCTGCGCCTTCTCCGCATGGATATAAACCTGATATACTGATATGTTGAAATCTTTCAGGGTCTCTTGGAATTCTGACAGGTGATGACGTTCTGGTCTCAACACCCAGAATTACAGCTTCATTTGTGAGGTAGCCTTTCATCATCTGGCCGAAGAGTATAAATCCCTCCCGCAGACGGCCACCTATTTCATTCGGGAGCCAGCGGTCGAGTGATGAGGATACGATGCCGGGGAAATAGGAAACTTTCGGAAGCGATCCTGAATGGATACCTGCAACAAAATCAGCCAGCCTTTGTGCCGGTGCTGCCTGAGTAGATCCGCCGTTCAACCAGGCTTCCCGTTCCAGCTCTTTCTGATATTCAATACCCGCTAGTGGCCCTGCAGATGAGTATTTCATCAGATCTTCACCTTTTATTTCAACTACTATACCGGAATTGGCATATGGGGAATTCCTGCCTGATGGTGACATTCCATTCATTACCACCTCCTCCTGACTCGTAGCAGAAGGTACAATAAAACCTCCGGGACACATGCAGAATGAATAGACACCTCTCCCATCAACCTGTTTAACAAGATTATATGATGCTGCTGGTAACAGATCTCCTCTTTTGTTGCCATGATACTGTATTGTGTCGATAAGATCCTGAGGATGTTCAACCCTTACTCCCATCGCGAAAGCTTTAGATTCCATATCAACGCCACGTTTCAGGCAAATCTCATAAATATCCCTTGCGGAATGACCAGTGGCAAGGATCACATGGGAGGCTTCAAACTTTTCATTACCTGATGTTACGACACCCTTTACCGATCTTCCTTCAATAATCAAATCAGTAACTCTCTTTTCGAAGAGAACCAGACCTCCGGCATCAGTGATCGATTTTCTGATCTGAGAGATTATTCCGGGAAGCTTGTCAGTTCCAAGATGAGGATGAGCTTCATACAATATGTTCTCATTGGCCCCGTGAAGACAGAGCAGTTCAAGAACCCTCGAATTGTCGCCCCTCTTCTTTGATCTTGTATAAAGCTTGCCATCGGAATAGGTTCCCGCCCCTCCTTCACCAAAACAATAATTACTATCGGGATCTACCCTGTGTTCGCGGCTGATATTGGCAATATCCTTTTTCCTTGAGGAGACATCCCTGCCACGTTCAATGACTATAGGCCGTAATCCGAGTTCAATAAGCCGGAGTGCAGCAAAGAGACCTGCTGGTCCCGAACCGATAATTAATATTTCCTTTTTAGCTCTTACATCAACTGGTTTGAATGGGTCTATTGTGGTTACAGGCTCATCACCTGTGATCACTTCGACTGTCAGATTTATTTTTATATTGCGGTTACGGGCATCGACAGAGCGTTTGATAATCCTGACCGAAGAGATTGAAGCCAGATCAATGGTGGCTGTTGTAGCCGATAATTTTTTTATAGCTGATTCGTCTGCGGCGGCAGCCGGAGACAAATTAAGTTGTAACTGTTTTATCATTTTTACTCGAAGTGAAAAGAGATAACCCAAATCTGGGATCTCAATTTTGAAATTGCATCAAAATATTCAGGGTGGTGAAATTCAGCTTCATTTACAAGGACATTGGTAAAACCATGCGACATCTTTAGTTCAATGGAAAGTTTGAAATACGGCAGATAAAAATCCATACCAGCTCCGGCTTCAAAATAGAGATCAGGCCTCTTAAGCCTTATAAAAACAGGTTTTTCCGGGTCAAATTCCTTCTTCCCGGCAAGATCATATCGGAAATTCAGACCGCTGATGAGATAAGGCCGTACATTATTCAACCTGTCACCTTTATATTTAAATAAAACAGGAAATTCGAGGAAGGAGGATTCCAGCTTCTGATCGCCGTAGAGCTTAGGAGTGGAACCGCCAACGTCTTTATAATAACTGATAATCCTCTGTCCGAATGAAACCCCCGGAAGAAACCTGAGATCCGCATGTTTTGCTAACCTGTAATTCGATACAATCTGGATATTAATTCCGGGATTAAGATTAACCACATTAGGCATCAAACCATTTACAGCATATTTTGCCTGATTTGGGGTAATATGAAAATCCATGGTATTAAAACCAAGAGAGAAACCAAAATGAATTGGCTTTTCATCATACCAGGAAGCATTCTTAGGTTTTTGCTTCTGCCCCCACAAAACTGAATTGAGAAGAAAGATTAAAGTAAGGGAAATATAAATAGTCCTATTTTTCAACTCTGCCTTTTTTTACCTCTTAAATAAATCAAGATAATAACTGATTTAACAGACAATTATTGCAATGGAGCCTTGATGCCGGTATATATGCTTGCAACTCCGCCTGTAAGTTTTAACTGTTTTGTTTGTGAAAAGCCAGCCAGTCTTAGCATTTTGAGAAATTCGTCATTATCGGGAAAGCTCATAACCGACTCGGGAAGGTAGTTATAGGCTGATTTATCCTTGGAAAATAACTTTCCGAAAAAAGGCAATATTCTGGTAAAATAGAAATTATAAACCGTTCTGAAGGGAAAGCCTGTAGGTTTTGAAAACTCAAGAACAACAATCATTCCACCCCTTCGTATAACTCTGTACATTTCTGTAAGCCC
>CAIPJU010000574.1 GCA_903865465.1 uncultured Bacteroidota bacterium | reverse complement strand
CTTCTGTTGTCCAATTCAATTTAAAGACAGGAATGTACCTTTCGTTTTTGCAGGGTCGTGGCTTTTCGGGAAGCTATTATTACAGCAATCCGGTTGATGCCAGAAAGAATGATTACGGATTTATTTTTTCTTCCGGGATCTCCTATCCGTTCAATGATAAGGTAAGGGCTACTCTGGATGGATCTGTCATTACCGGACGCCAGCCTTTTTTTAATTATTCGGGTCTGCGACATGGTTCCTCCGAAGTTACTGTTGGACTCGAATACCTCTTTGCACAAAAAGAGAAGAGAGCAGTCAATCATATAGTTGTCAATGATTCCGTATCAAAAAAAGCGCGAATCATTTTTTTAGGGGGAGTGAATATAGCATGGAATGGGCATAATTCAGCCTCGGAAAAATATAAAGCCCTTAGTGGTCCTTCATTTGGATTCCTTATCAATTTCCCTTTGAATTACGCAGCCTCTTTTATCACGGGTGTAACCTTTGAAAGAACGGGCTACTCTTTTCGCGACTCCAGTTCTTCATTCTACAGGAACATTAAAAATGGAGGTCATAATTATCTTGTTAATGCAAATGTCAGTTCCGATCATGCAGTTATTCCATTTCTCTTCCGGTTCCCTCTGGGCAAATCGCAAAAGTTATTTTTTAGCACAGGTACCTGGGTAGGGATAGAACTAAATGCCAGGAATACCGGCACTGCCTTTGATGAAGTTCATTCAGATTACAGTTTCTCGGAGAGGAAGACTGTAATTTATGATGAAATCGGTAAATATGTAAATGATTTTACTTACGGGTGGCTGTTTGACGGCGGAGTTGAGCTGCCAATGTTCAGTAAATACAAGTTTAATATTGATCTTCAGTACAGTTTTAGTTTTAATGATTTCTATAAGGAGAGTTTCAATAACTGGTCATTGCAAAACGCACCCTTATCAGGAAATGCCATAAGGCTTATGGCTTTATCGCTCAGATTGGGGATTACCTTACCGGAATAGGATTTAAATTGATACCAGCCATGAAAAGAATTCTCTCATTTATTTCAGTTATTTTAATCGCTCTTTCCTGTGAAAGATCTCCCGACCCTTCAATTGAATATTTAAGGAACTATTACTTCTCTTTCTCCGAAAACAACTTAAAAAAATATCTTGCAGGAGATCTGGTAAGCGATAGCATAAAACTTATTGTGTACAATTATAACGCTACTCAGAAGGATTCTGTTAACGTTATTTTTGATGTTGTTAAGGGAGGAGGGACAGTAACTCAGGAATCAGATTATTCAGGGGAGAAGGGATATGCTTTGACAGGATGGAGGCTGGGTTCCGCAACTTTCGAGCAGAAGCTCAGGGCAAGAAGTTATGACCTCTCGGGTCATTATCTTACTTCAGCCTATCTTATTGAATACGGTTTCAGAAAAAATGCCTGGGACACCTGTACAGTTGCTCCTGACAGCTATATTAATTCCCTTGTATCCGATACTGTCAGCGGCGTTACTTTCATGATTTCAGGAGGAGTTCTGTACAGGCAGGGAGAGAGATATTTTGACTGGAACATGGTCAGCCAGTTTTCACAGATTTCATCCATGGAGCTTCACAAAGACAGTAACGGTGTTATATATGTCAGCACTAGTTCGGGAGATATTCTAAAAAGTGCCGATCATGGAACCTCCTGGCTATCATGTACGAAACCATTCCCCGATTACCCATACTTTATCTATACTTCGGTTGCCAATGATAACTCATTATGGGCTTTTGAATGGAATCATCCGACGAAGTTCTCGAAAGACGGGGGCACTACCTGGACCGAAACCGGAAGCAATTTATATACTTTTGGTTACGGCGACATATTCAGGTTGAAGGACGGTTCGCTTCTCTTCCATGGTTCTAATTGTTGCAGCCTGAACAGGTCCCTGGATGACGGACTTACCTGGACAAAAATTGCGACTCCTGGTTACTCCACAAAAGTTTTTGTATCAGGCAATGATGAAATTACCCTTATAACCCAGGAGAATGGAGTCTCTTTCTACAGGTCGACCGATTATGCAGCCACATTCACTAAAGTTTTCAATGTATATCCCGATTGGGGAACATCGAGAAATAGTAATGTTTTCACCCGTTGGAAGAATTTCTATTATGTGCTTGTTCCCGGTTATGGGATATTAAAATCGCCAGATCTGATACATTATTCAGACTACTGGCGAAATTCAAATCTCAATGACCTGTTTCTGGACAATAATGGAGTTCTTATTGCCAAAGACTGGGGTATGAGTAAGGTATATTACAGGAAAAACATGGAAGAATAGCCCAAAGGCTATCTTCCTGGTTTTCTACCCTCTTTCTTATAAGGTTTGCTCTCTTTTCTACCCTCTTTTCTGTATTTATCAGACCTCTCACCGCCTCTTTTTTCTGGCCGTCTGTCGGACCACTTAGCAGGTCTTTTTTCTCTCCGTTCACCATCAGTGCTTATTGTCTTCTCCTGGGCTATCTCAACGGCAACACGCCTGTCCATGAAAGTTTTGTCATTCAGAGCCGATATCAGAAAATCAGCATATTCCGCTCCAACCTCAAAAAACGAGAATGTCTTGAGCAGATCTATTTTTCCTATGGGAATCTTCCTCCCTTTCGTATAGGTGTTTACCAGCTCAATAAGCTGTTCAGGGTAGAAGCCGTCGGTTTTCCCAAGGTTAATGAAGAGCCTCTTGAAGTTACCCGCATATCGCTCGCGTGAACCTCTTCCCTGTCCTTCAAATCCGCTTTCCCTGTCAGAGGTAGGCGAAATTATATCTTCTCCATGCCTGTAATCATCGAGGAATCTGTCGAACTCGAGCGAAACTACTCGCCTGATGAGTTCTTCCCTGTCGAGTTCGGCAAGTTTTTCCTTGATGTCGGGAAGGAATTTTTCAATCTCCTGATGTTCAGTGACTGCATTCTCAAGTTTTTTCACCCAATGGAAAAGCTGTTTCCCGCAAATCTCACTACCTGTAGGTATTGGAAGAGCCTTGAATTTTTTCTTTACCAGTTTTTCAATCAGCTGAAGATTATGTCTTTCGCGAAGGTGAACCAGCGACAATGAGATACCCGTTTTTCCTGCTCTTCCTGTTCTTCCGCTTCTGTGTGTGTATACCTCAGTATCATCAGGAAGACTGTAATTAATTACATGGGTAAGGTCATCAACATCGAGACCTCTTGCAGCAACATCTGTGGCAACAAGAAGCTGAAGATTTCTGATTCTGAATTTCTGCATTACTGTATCACGCTGGGCCTGTGAGAGGTCGCCGTGAAGTGCATCGGCATTATATCCGTCCTGAATAAGTTTAGACGCAACATCCTGAGTTTCGGCACGAGTACGACAAAAAATAATACCGTAGATATTCGGTTCCGAATCGGCAATTCTCTTGAGGACCTTGTATTTATCCTTTGCATGAACAAGAAAGTAAGCATGGCTGACATTTTCTGCAGAGGAATTCTTTGTGCCAATTGTAATTTCAGTTGGCTTTTCCATATAGTTTCTTGCAATGGCTGCAATTTCGGGCGACATTGTAGCAGAAAAGAGAAGGGTTCTCCTTCCATCTGGTACCTCTTCAAGAATTTCATTGATACTGTCGAGAAAGCCCATATTGAGCATTTCGTCAGCTTCGTCGAGTATGACAGTCGATACGGCAAATAATTTTGCTGCTCCACGTCCGATTAGATCAATAAGACGTCCTGGTGTGGCGACAATGATCTGAACGCCTTTCTTGAGGCTTCTGATCTGGTTATCGATACTTGCTCCGCCATATACTGCCAGGATGTTTAGTTTGCCGGTATATTTTGCAAAATCTGTCAGATCGCCGGCGATCTGAAGACACAATTCACGCGTGGGGCAGAGTATTAGTGCCTGCGGATTAAGATTTTCAACATTGGTCGACTGAATAAGAGGAAGACCAAAAGCTGCGGTTTTTCCTGTACCCGTCTGTGCAAGCGCGATAATATCGCCTGAATCAGCGAGCATAAGAGGGATTACTTTTTCCTGTACGGGCATAGGCCGTTCAAATCCCAGCTCCTGAACTGCTTTCAGGATCCCGGGATTTAATCCCATTTCTTCAAAATTTGTCATTATGATTTTTTATGACGTGATCTCTAAAGCGATGAATTTGTCACCCGGTAAGAAATGAACTCAAATGCGTTCCGGGGGAAATTAATGGTGTCGCTTAGTGGAAATCACCTTGTTAAACTGGTTGCAAAGATACATAAATTATCAGAGTATTCAGCCCTGACTTCATAATAAGCCAAAAGCTGCAATTTCACGGGTATCATATAACAATCAATTATAAATGAATAATATGGAGATGAACAGTGTTCAGTTTCATTTCTCATCATTATTTATTAACTTTAGATTGTTATATAACAACTATTTACGTAAATTTGTAATGCCACATGCTATTTACTGTTTTTTCCCAGTGGTTTTAAAGATTTATTCCTGTTTGGCTTGAAGGGTGTTATAAGCTGATAATGAATTTAATTCCTCATTTTGTCTTGGCTTGATGATCGGATGGTAAGGTAATAAGCAAATAAGGGGGATTTGATTCTGTAACTTTGCAAGAAGGTTTTTCTAAATCATAATTATTGTTCCTGATAATTTATGAATGTCTGATTATTTTAGATAATTAAATTTTGGAGACTGATGATTGAGTACCACAAAAATAATGAGATAGACCGGGCACAATGGGATAACTGCATTCGTAAAACTCATCGTGCAAAACCCTATGGATTTTCATGGTACCTCGATATTATGGCTCCGGGATGGGAAGCTTTGATAGACGATGAATACGAATCAGTATTCCCCGTTCCTCTCTTCAGTAAATTTGGTATTAAGTATGTTGCAACTCCACCGTTTCTTCAACAACTGGGAGCCTTTTCACCTGATAAACCTGCCGATTCTGCTTTGGTTGAATTCCTGGATTTCATGCCTGATACATACAAGTTTATAGATATTTGTGTGTCACAGGAAATTTGTGTCCCCGGGTTCAAAGTTACCCCTATGGTCAATTGTGAGCTTGATCTTTCAAAACCCTACGAGAAACTTTGGGATAAGTTTTCACCTGCCTGCAGGCATAGTATCGAATCAGCTGGCAAAAAAAAACATGATATAATCTCAGATATCAAACCTGATGAATTAATCGACCTCTACCTCAGGAACAAAGACAGAAAAAAAGATAAGATAAAACCTGCTGATATTCAACGTCTTATCTGTCTTATGAATTTCTGTATCAAAAACAAGAAGGGTAGGTTATTGGGTGTGAGATCAATGAGAAAAAAGCTAATGGCTGGGATCTTTATTGTAGAAACACATGGAATAAAAACAATTCTTCTTAACGCCTGTTCGAAGGAAACAACTGCACATAATCTCTCTTATTATGTTGTTAATGAAACTATAAGCAAATATTCTTCAACGCGTACAATCCTCGATTTTGCGTCTTCCTCCTTCACAGGCAACATACCTCTCGATGGTTCATTCGGATGTGTGGAAGTTCCTTACTACAGGATTTACTGCAACAGACTCCTCTGGCCGGCAAGAATGGTAAGATGAAAATATTCCCTTTTCTATCATTTAGCGCATTTCTGCTCTCCATAACTCTTTTTCTGATTATATTTGAGGCTTGCTTTTAATTATATAACAAATACAAAAGAAAAAAAATGGCAGTAATTTTAATTGGTTTAGTTCTTCTGGTTATGGGATTTGTGGGAGTAGATGCAAACTCTCCTCTAAAACCTTACAGGTCATTAATAAAAATAGCAGGCATTGTTGTTCTTATAATTGGAATTTCATTATCCGCCATTGTGCAGGTTGAACCCGGACAAGTAGGTGTACAGAAGCTCTTTGGAAAAGTTGATAACAATGTTCTTCAAAGTGGTCTTAATGTAATTAATCCGCTTGTGAAGGTTGTGACTTTTGATATCAGAACTGAAAACTACACTATGTCAGGAGTAGTGGATGAAGGTACAAAACAGGGTGATGATGCCATTCGCGTTCTCTCTGCTGACGGACTTGAAGTAATAGTTGACCTGACTGTACTTTACCGGGTTATTCCAACGGAAGCTCCAAGGCTATTAAGGGAAGTGGGTACTGATTACAGGAATGTCGTTGTCCGCCCGATTTGCAGAACAAGGATCAGGGATAATGCCGTCTATTATGACGCTGTTGCATTATATTCCAATAAAAGAGATGAATTTCAATCCAAGATTTTTAATTCCATTGAATCAGATCTTAAATCCCGTGGCCTTATGCTCGAACAACTCCTCGTCAGGAATATCACATTGCCTGCATCGGTAAAGGCAACCATCGAATCAAAAATAAATGCCGAACAGGATGCTCAGAAAATGACTTTCGTTCTGCAAAAGGAAACACAGGAAGCTCAGAGAAAAAGAGTTGAAGCACAAGGTATTGCTGATTATCAGAAGATATTGAGCTCAGGACTGAGTGAGAAATTGTTGCAGTATGAAATGATCAAGGCAATTACAAATTCACCCAATGCCAAACTCATCTTCATGACAAATGGCAAGAATCTGCCAATGATTGTTGATAGCAAATAGAGTCTGTTTGAATATTCACTAACAGAATTATAAAGGATTTCCGATCAGATGATCAGGAATCCCGGGTTTGTATCCTGAATAATAATAAGCATTCCCCGATCTGTATACACTACATGATCGGGTTTGCTTTTTTTATTTGCCCTTATCCGAAAATTAAAATTGATTGGAAAGCCCTCCACTTTTTGTCTTACTGTCCGCTACTGTATCAATCCAATACAATTCCGCACCAACCTGTTTTCTTAAGTGTATCATAATAAATGCATTAGAAATATGGCATGAGTGTTGTTATTTCTTATCTCCAAAATAAAATTGTATATGGATCGCCCGGTTTCAAAAGAACATAAAAGAAAAATCCTGATAAGGCAGCTTTCTGTTGTTTCCCTGATTATAATAGTCCCTCTTGTAGCAGTACTTTTTTTAAGATTAGTTTTTATTCCGGCTGTCAGCCTTTCAAAGGTAATAACTGCAGTAGTGGAGAGAGGCGATATCTATATTACTGTGCAGGGCTCAGGAGTGGTAGTACCTGCTTATGAGGAGCTGATAACCTCCCCCTTTCGAAGCAACATATTAAGGATTGTTAAAAACCCTGGTGCAAAGGTTCATAAGAGTGATACTCTTGTTTTTCTGGATAATAAGCTTGCAGAAAATGATCTTGGACTTGTCAGGAATGAACTGGACCTGCAGAAGATAAGGATAGAAAAGCTCAGAATTGAATTGCAACAGCTGAAGGACGATTACGGTTTTAGCAGCAAAATTAAAGAGATAAAGGTCGAGAATTCAAGACTTGAGTTTGAATCTGAAGTGGCACTCAATAAGTTAGGAGGCAGTCCGGTTTCAAGTGTTAAGAAGGCAAAGACAGAATGGGATATCCAGCAACTGGAACTTAGTCAGGCACAGTTTAATTACAATAATCTGGTAAATGCCAAAATTAATGGAATTCAGGATCTCCAGACTCAGATCAGAATTCAGGAAAACAAGATAATGAAAGCCCAGGATATGGTAAACCGAGCTTACGTTAAGGCTCCATTCGACGGGGACCTGAGCTGGATTGTCAATCAGCCCGGGGCAACCGTTACAGAAGGACAGGAGTTAGCAAGAGTTGCCGATTTCTCCCATTTCAAGATAAAAGGTAGTATGAGTAATGCCTTCGCCGGGAAGATAGTAACAGGACAAAGAGTTGAAATACGCAACCAGGGTAGAAACCTGGAAGGAGTAATCGAAAATATTATGCCTTCGGTAAGCCAGGGCATGATGGAGAGCCTGATAAGAATTGACAAGGGAGATATTTCACTCCTGCGTCCTTCCCAACAACTCGAGATCAGGGTGGTGACCTCCTTCAGACAGAACATTCTAAGACTTCCCAATGCTAATTACTATAAGGATCGTGGTTATAAAGATATGTATCTCATCAGGGGCAGCAAGGCCTCCAGGGTAAAAGCACTCTTCGGTGAAGCCAACTTTGATTGGGTCGAAGTAGTTGATGGTATTAAAGAAGGTGATAGAGTAATCATTTCAGATATTAGTGAGAAATACCTGCGCAAGGAGATTAAAGTTGGAAAATAGGAAAGGCCAAAGGATAAAGAGTAATACCGGCTAATAAATTATAACTTACAGATACATAATTATATATCATGATAAAACTGGAAAAAATTAGCAAAGTCTACAGGACCAGGGAGATAGAAACCCTTGCTCTCGACAACATCAATTTTTACGTAAAGGAGGGTGAATTCATCTCTGTGATGGGCCCCTCAGGCTGCGGTAAAAGTACTCTGCTGAATATTATCGGTCTGTTGGATGAACCTGATAATGGAAAGATTGAACTCGATAATCTTCCAGTAACTTCGTACGAAGATAAGAAGACAGCCAGAATGAGGAACCAGCTGGTTGGTTTTATTTTCCAGAGTTTCCATCTGATAAAGGAGCTGAATGTCTATGACAATGTAGAACTCCCTTTGATTTACCGCAATATGCCGGCCTCTGAAAGAAAACTCAGAGTAACAGAGTCGCTCGAAAAGGTCGGCCTGACAAACAGGATGTCCCATTACCCTTCACAACTTTCCGGTGGCCAGTGTCAGCGTGCTGCCATAGCAAGAGCAGTTTCAGGTAATCCTAAGATCATCCTTGCTGACGAACCGACAGGCAACCTCGACAGTAAGATTGGTCATGAGGTTGTCAGCATCCTAGCCGACCTCAATTCAAAGGGAACAACCATTGTCATGGTAACTCATGATGATATGCTTGCTAAATCGACACACAGGATTGTGAGGTTATTTGACGGGAGACTTGTTGGTTAGGGCTGTAAATCATTAATAACTAAGATTATGATAAAGAATTATTTTAAGATATTCCTGAAAGTCGCCTTGCAGAATAAGCTTTTTACCTTTTTGAGTTTGTTTGGCATAAGCCTGACCATTATGTTTGTAATGATCTTCAGCATGACTATTTCCAAGATTACGACCGGTTCAGGCCCAGAGAAGGATCTGAAAGATGTTGTTTTTTGCGACCGAATTAAAACCAAACAAACTATTAAGGGCAAGGCAAATAATGGCTATAGTGTTTCATCCTGCGGCAGAAGAGTCTCTGAGACCTATCTGAAAAAGACAAAGAGTGCCGATATAGTCTCAATGTACACAGGAGCAATGCCCTGGGAATTTATATTGGATGGAAAATACCAAAAAAGAGCACAGAATCAAACCGATGCGGAATACTGGGAGCTGTTCGATTATAAATTTCTTTCAGGGAGGCCCTATACATATGAGGAAGTTACAAACGGAGCTAATCTTGCAGTAATTACAAAATCGCTTAAGGAGCTCTTCTTTGGAAATGAGGAAAATGTATTGGGCAAAATAATTCATTATACTTCATTGGATCTGATTATAACAGGTGTTGTTGAGGATCCTTCGAAATCGGCCCAGAATGCTGTTGGAGATCTTTACTTTCCATACACTCTTCTCAAAAATACAGAAGCCCCCGATGATTACATGGGGGGATTTACCCTTGCTTTTAAGGGGAAGGATACCAAACAGTTTAAAGCAATCAGCGATGAGACTCATGAGATGATTGCACGTCTCGATGCTGCTGATACCTCTAGGGCAATCTTCCTTTCAGGACCACTTACTCAGCTCGGGAAGATGATGAGAGGTTACGGTGACCCTGAAGAATATTCCAAAGGATCCACTCTTTTTAAGTTCTTACTTTTTGCTCTTGCCTTTATCCTCCTTCCGGCTGTAAACCTAATGGCTCTTAATTTCGCAAGGATTCACGAAAGAGGGGAGGAGATAGCGGTAAGGAAATCCTTCGGTGCAGCCAGCAGGGTTCTTAGAAGTCAGTTCCTGTTTGAAAATATTCTCATGACTCTCACAGGAGGGGTGATCGGAATTATTCTGTCGTTCCTGGTAGTTGACCTGCTGGGCAATTCTCTCTCGCTGAATGTTAACTATTTTAGTAACGTGCCATTAACATTTTCATTTAATTACCTGGTTTTTGCTGCAAGTCTGATTGCCTGCCTGATATTCGGCCTCCTGTCGGGATATCTTCCAGCCATTAGGCTCTCACGTATGAAACCAGCACTCTACCTGAAAGGAGGAGAATTATGATAAGATTATTTTTTAAAACAATATGGAATAACCGTCGAAGGAATATTCTCGTATTTATTGAGCTGTTTATGATCTCCCTCGTAATGGTGAATCTGACGGTTTATCTGATCAATATGTATACGATATTCAAAATAAAGAATTGCTACGATACTCATAATGTTGTGCTTATACAAATCAGGATGAAGAGTGACGAAGATGAAAAAATAAGTGAGCAGGCCTTCCAGAATCTGAAAAAGGTCTTAAGTTCAAATTCCTTTGTTACCTCGGTGTCGATCTGCAACAATTCCATACCCTATAATTATAACACATGGAGAACTGAATTCAAGCATGACAGCGACAGGATAGGTATGGATCCGCGATTAGCAGACATCGATTATGCTAAAGTAATGAAAATCAAACTACTTAAAGGAAGATGGTTTGATGAAACCGACCTTGCTAAGGAAGTTCTGCCTATGACTATCTCTCGGGATGTCGATGAGACAGATTTTCATGGGGAAGGCCTTGGTAAAAGATTGAAGATGGATGACAAAACTTATGAAGTCATCGGAGTAACAGATCGGTTCAAAAGAAGCGAGATTGAGACTCCTGACTCATTTGGCTTCCTGATGAAAGAAAAGATAGATGCTAAAAAATACTATGGTGCTGATATACTTATCCGGACAGAAGATAATAAGAGCGGTGTTTTGCTTGCAATTGCTGAAAGTCAGGTTTATTCTACCCTCAATCCCGGAAACTGGACCATTGACAGTCTCAATTCCCTTGAAAATATGCGCAATCAGCAGAATGGTGAAAGCTACCAGCGCAATTATATTACTGTAATAATCGCCCTTTTTATTATGATCAATATTTTCCTTGGCACAATTGGAATACTCTGGTACAATTCGAATCTTCGTATTCATGAGATAGGGATAAGACGGGCCTTGGGTTCGACCGGAAACGGGATAAAAAAACTCCTGATTGCCGAGAATATGGTTCTTGCGGGACTGAGTCTTCTAATTGTCATTATAATCATGATGCAGATACCGGTAATAGCAACAGGTAGTAAGCCGGAGCCGGGAGTAGTTATATGGTCGATATGGACGAGTGTTGCTGTTATGGTAATACTTGTGGTGCTGAGTACCTGGATCCCTGCTTCGCTGGCGTCAAAAATACGTCCTGCCATAGCCCTTAAAACGGAATAGTTTCGTAATTTCGTCAGGATGATGCGATCGGGAAGGATATTAGTATGTGATGATGATGATGCAGTTAGGAGTTCCCTGGGCTTTCTGCTGGAAAAAGCTGGGTATAATACCTTTTTGGCCTCGCATCCCGGGGAGATAGTTAAGAAGATAAGGGAATCCGATTTCGATCTGGTATTGCTCGATATGAATTTTTCTCTCTCAATAAACGGGGAAGAGGGGATAGAGCTGCTGAGAAAAATAAAAGTATTAAAGCCAGAAACACCTGTTGTTTTGATGACTGCCTGGGCCTCAGTGGAACTGGCAGTGAGAGGTATCAAGCTCGGGGCTTCTGACTTTGTTACAAAGCCATGGAATAATGTGCAATTAATTAAGATAATAGAGACATCAATAACACTTTCCTCTACCCGTGTTGAAAACTCATTACCCTTAACTGATACGGCTGAACGACCTGCAATATTTCAGGACATCATTGGGAAGGATCCAAAATTGCTTGAGATTCTTGATATCGTCAGGCGGGTTGCCCCGACTCATGCTCCTGTTTTAATAACAGGCGAAAGCGGTACCGGTAAAGAACTGATAGCCTCCGCAATTCATGAATACAGTGGAAGGAAGGGGAATCCCTTTATAAAAGTTAACCTGGGAGGCATACCTTCAGGACTCTTCGAGTCTGAGATGTTCGGATTTAAAAAGGGGGCCTTTACTGACGCAAAGAGTGATCATGCCGGGCGCTTTGAAAAAGCGCATAACGGGACTATTTTTCTTGACGAAATAGGAGACCTGGATTTTACTTCTCAGGTAAAACTGCTGAGAGTGCTTCAGGATCAGACATTTGAACGTCTGGGCGATGAAAATAGTATTACCGTTGATGTAAGAGTTCTTTCAGCTACAAATCAGAATCTCTATTATAAAGTCGATAAGAGCCAGTTCAGGGAAGATCTTCTATACAGGATAAACCTGATTCAGATAGAAGTTCCGCCACTAAGGCATCGAAAATCAGATATTCCGCTACTCTCTGAATTCTTCCTTAGAAAGGCGCAGACGATCTATCATACAGAGAGTAAAACCATCTCCGGTGAAGGTATTGAATGGCTTTGCAACCATCCCTGGTCCGGTAATGTGCGGGAGCTGAAGAATATAATTGAACGTACTGTACTGATGAGTGCCGGCGACAATCTGAAAACGGATGATTTTATACTTGCCTCTAAGGCAGGCAGGAAGAACGTAACTGATCTGAATGGCACATCCGAGACTCTCGATGAGACCGAAAAGAAGATGATCCTAAAGGCGCTGGAGGAGTGCGGCGGGAACCTTTCGAGAACATCCGAGAAACTGGGCATTACCAGGGCAACTCTCTACAGGAAAATTGAAAGGCACGGAATTCAGACCGATTAGTATGAGCAAGAGATGGACTATTGCATGGCTGACTATTGTTTTTTCACTCCTAATCATACTCTCTATTTATACATTTCGTAAAGGGAACCCTCTCTTTCTTGTTGGAGCGGAAGTGCTTATCCCGCTTTCCTATGGCTTTACAATCTATGTTTTTCTGCGTTCGCTGAAACCCATTAGTTCTATTGGCAGAAGCATGAACCTTCTGAAGGAAGGAGATTTCAGTGTTACTCTCGTTAAGACAGGCAACAGGGAAGTGGACGATATTATTGACGTCTATAATTCAATGATAGGGCGTCTGAGGGAAGAGAGGCTCTCGGTAAGGGAAAAGAATCATTTTTTGGATCTCTTGATTGATTCTTCACCTTTAGGAATAATAATTGTCGATTTTGACGAAAAGGTAATCGATATCAATAAATCAGCGCTTAAGTACCTTGGAATTGAAAGGGATACCCTCTCCGGAAAGGGATTGAATGAGTTTAAAAACAGTATGATAACAGAAGTTTTCAGAATTTCATATGATGAAAAACAACTGATTGTCAATGAGGGCAAAAAATACCTTTGCAGGAAATCATTTTTCATGGATCACGGATTCAGACACCCTTTTTATATTATTGAGGAGTTTACTGAAGAGATACATAGGGCTGAGAAAGAGGCTTATGGGAAACTTATAAGAATGATGGCGCATGAAGTGAATAACACAATTGGATCAGTAAATTCAATCATGTCGACTTTAAGGTCAAATCCTGAATCCTTTATTCCCGGCGACAGGGAAGAAATTGTTAGAATTCTTAGTGTTGCAATTCAACGCAACTATCAGCTTAACAGGTTCATGCAGAACCTCTCCAATGTTGTTAAGATTCCCCAGCCCGAGAAGGAGCTTATTTCTCTTGCAGAGTCGGTAGAAGCGGTCCTCGAATCCTACAGTGCTATCCTTAAAGAGAAGGGTATAAGGCTTTCTACCGATCTGAACCACATTAATCTTTATGTTTCAGCCGACAGGAGTCAGATGGAGCAGGTCTTTTCGAATATTATCAAAAATTCAATCGAAGCTGTTAAGAGCAATGGCAACTTATATGTATATTCAGAATCAAACCCTTTGCGCCTCTGTTTCGAAGATGATGGTTCAGGATTGAATGATGCTGCTTCTGAAAAGATTTTTACACCCTTTTTCTCAACAAAACATGGAGGACAGGGGATAGGATTGACCCTGATACAGGAGATCCTTGGAAATCATGGTTTTAATTTCAGTCTCAGGAACAGGGAAAAAAACGGAACAATATTTACTATCAGGTTTGACTAAACTGAGCAATGTTCCAATTGAAAAACTGTTATCCTTCTAAAACAGTTCAATCTCTTCATCATCTTTAACTTCGATGATTTTTCCCTCACCGCATTTTAATGTTCTTGCAGGAAATTTCTTCAGCATCATGTAGTTATGAGTTGCCACCACTACAGCTCTGCCTGTTTTGCTGATATCCTGAAGGAGTCTGAAAATTTCTTCTGAAGTCTCCGGGTCGAGATTACCAGTTGGTTCATCGGCAAGTATTATCTCCGGATCGTTGAGCAGAGCCCTGCCAATTACGACTCTCTGCTGTTCTCCTCCTGAAAGCTGATGAGGCATCTTATATCCCTGGAGTCCAAGTCCTACTTTTTCCAGAACATCACCTATCCTTGAATTAAT
>CAIPJU010000573.1 GCA_903865465.1 uncultured Bacteroidota bacterium | reverse complement strand
TTGTATTGACATCGTTTCCAAAATTATTGTCTTCGAAAACTAATGTCATTGTTCTGGAAGCACCTACTCTCATGGAACCATTTAAATCCGTAAGTTTTTTTGTAATTGATTTTTCACTATCCAAGTTCGAGTTTATTGCTCTATTTATTTGGTCCGAATAGAAATTGATATCGGTAATTGTAGGCAATTTTATACTGTTGTTAATACTATGAAAAATCGGTAAAACCCTGGGATCTCCATCTATGACTTTTTTTACTTCATTAATTGTTCGGGCAAAAGTGTGCATAACCAGGAGATACAAAATATTATATTTCAATCGGTCATGATATACTTTTTTCTTTTCAGGTAGAAGTAAGTAAGGATAAGGCAGCAAATAATGAATTTCATTCTGCAAAGTTTCATCCCATCTGGAAGGATCAGGATGGATGCCAATACTTTGCCAATATCTGATAGTATTATCAATTGATGTTGAAATTGCATTTAGCTCAATCTTTGTAACTTCAAGGTTTTCAAAATTCCTAAGGTTATCTGCTATCACTGAATAGATATATTGAACAAGATGATCTTTTGGTGTTCTAATGTTATTTGACAGTGCTGCATGAAAGTTTCCTCCTGCTTTAAACTGCTGATATATAATGCTCTTCTTGTCGTTTTCTTCTTTATCTGAAATAAGAATCTCAACCAACTTATGAAGTTCCTGCTCAATAGTATTAGCTCCTAACGCAACTGTTGTGCACCAGCCCTCAAGAATTTTACGAAGTTCTAGTTCAAAACTAATAACGGTTTGATTATGTAATTTTGTTTTTACAAGGGATATGTTGGAAACATTACCTACTTTATCAATATAATGCTCTTCATCAATCCATCTTTTAAGTAAATCTTTTGAAATATTAAGAGCAACACCTTCCTCAATTTGTGATTTAGGATATCGAATTGCAGACATTCCAAAAGTAGTATAGCTGGAAATTATAATATTTCCGGTAGCATCAACCAATGTACTTTTTCGTATATCATTCATTCCAATTGAATTCATGAATAAAAACAACCCAGCACTTACACATAGCTCCTCATAAGATTCATAACCAAGAACTCTGTCGAATTCGTTGGAAATTAACTGAACCAAATCATATGGTCTCATTTGGCTACCTATTGGAGAGATACCATTGCCCCATCTGAAATTATAAGTATTACCAGGTGTATTGAAGTAAGAGAGCTCTTTTAAAGCTCCAACTGCATTTGAATACATTACATATTCATTTGCAATTTGATTGTTACCAGGAATCATTAAGACAGAAAACAGATCAACAATGTTTCCAAATTGATTCCTTATTATATATGCAATATCAATAAATATGCCTGAACCTGTTCCTCCCCCTAATGTTCCAACTACATAAACTACAGGCTTATCCAATACACCGGCGTTAATAAAATTATCCCGGGCATGGTTCAATGTATTTTGAAAACCGGTAAAATTATTATTATCCCAGAGACAGATTCGTCCAATTACAGGCATACCACCAGCGCCTTGCAAAACATTTACTGCTAACAGATGTGGATTGGGTATCCAGTCAGAAGTGCTACCATTAACTCTTAAATTATTTATAGTTGTGGGTGTATTATTCAGTGAAAGTTCTGAAGAAACAAGATCATTTGAATGAACAGAGGTATTGCTTACATCGGTTTCCAAAAAAATGTATTGCACATGAATGTCTCTAAGATTTGCAGGATCAATTTCGGAAATAAATTTCCATGTGTTTTCCAAAGCTTTTTTACCTGCAGTTCCTAATCCGATTAATATTGTTGGTTGTGCCATTGTTATTGCTATTTATAAGGTTGTTTGAATTTGTACAGTTTAACAAAGAAGAAAATGATAATAAAGATAAAAGTCAATAACTGGGGTGAAGCAGCCAAAAAAGTATCCAATATAGTCCAGTCATAATTTTCTAGACGTACAATCCATTCCCAAAAACCTGCGTAAACTGCAAAAACAATCATAAAGGCAACCAAACATTCAATAGAAGTAATTTGCAGAAAGAGATCACGAACCATATAGAATTTCTCATTTTTAAACTTTAGTTCAGGATTTCGAAATTTATTTATTATTAGT
>CAIPJU010000572.1 GCA_903865465.1 uncultured Bacteroidota bacterium | reverse complement strand
TCAGACAAATGGGATATTATATGCATGTGGTGCAGGTTTTCTTACAACAACTCAGGTTTCTACCTGCTCGAATAACAATCAGCTTGCGCTGACCACTACTGGAAATTGCCTTGATACACTTACCGTTAATGCCAATGGAGGCACTCCACCTTATAATTATCTATGGAGTGATGGTTCATCCCTGAACTATATAACAGGTACTCCAGGTATTTATTATGTCACAGTTACAGATAATTCGTGTATTATGTTACAATCAACCGGATCTGTTGAGCTTTGCGAACCTCCTCCTCCTCCGGCCACACTTACTATTCCGAATGTCTTCACTCCAAACGCCGACAATTTTAATGATGTTTTTGAAATATTTTATGATGGAAGTGAAACTTACAACCTGGTTATTTTTAACCGTTGGGGAAAAATAATGTATTCCACAAAGGATAAAAATCAGCATTGGAACGGCAAAGCGCCGGGCGGGTCCAATGCTTCGGACGGGGTATATTTTTATATTCTGACAATTGGCGAAAAATCCTATCATGGCTCTGTTACTCTTTTACGATGAGGAAAGGGATAAAATAAAAAGAATATGATTCAAAAGCTTGTCAAATTTTGCATACTCTTTACCATTTTCATTTCTTGTAATCAGAATAAACGGGAAGAGGCGAAATATTATTTTGAAGAGGGCAGTCAAAATTTAAAGAATGGTTTATGGGATATGGCCATCCTGAATTTTACCTCTGCCATTAAGGATGATTCGCTTTATGAGGAAGCTTATTATAACCGGGGATATGCTTACCTTCAAAAGACTGTTTATGGTACTGCTATTGCTGATTTTAACCGAGCCTTAAAAATTAATCCTAAGGATGGGGACGCATACAATGACCGCGGTGAGGCTTATTATCATCTTGGTAAATATGATCTCGCTTTATCAGATTTAAACATCGCGATAAAAATTTACCCTCAATATGATATGGCGTACATTTACCGTGGGAATTGTTATAGAGAAACGAAAAAGTATGAATTGGCGATTGCGGACTATGATACATCTTTATCAATAAATTCACTTAGATCAGAAACGTATCTGGATCGCGGATTGACATATAGTTGCATGGGGAAATATAAATTAGCTATTACCGATTTTGATTCCGTTTTAAAAATCAACCCACAGGTTACATATGCTTATTTAACCAGGGGTGATGCCTATAAAAGTGCTCAACTTTTGGATTCCGCAATTGCAGACTATAGTAATTTCATAAAAAATTACCCAAAATCCACGACAGGATATATTCGGAGAGGAAATATTCACTATGCCCAAAAAAAATATAGTTTAGCGATAGCTGATTTTGATGCTGCAATTAAAATTGACCCACTTGATTCAAGCTTAGTGAAAACCCGGCAAAAACTATTGGATTTGTGTTCTAAGCATAACTAATGGATAAAGTTTGATAATTTCCCCAAAATACTCAGAACCAGTAATGCACTTGATAGGTTAAAAAAATTTATGTGCAGACATAAATTTTCTCCTCAAGGCCCTATTTACCGCACCAGCGTAAAATGCCCGTAAATAGTGTGTTCTTTTTTAAGAGCATCCATGTAATAGATCAGGTAAACATAAACTCCGCCGTCAGCAAGAGTGCCATTCACTTTACCATCCCATCCAAAGGCCATATCGCTGGTTTCAAAAAGCATATTTCCCCAGCGGTTAAATATTTTCATGTTAAAAGCAAGGATGTTTACACCATAAGCCTGGAAATAATCATTTTCTGAATTAGCAATAATCACACCAGATTGTAATTCGCCTCTTTGTCCAACAATGCCACCAGAGATTATACCACTTACAAAATTACCATTCATTTTACCTCCTTCAAAATAGCATTCGCGTAATTCACTATTTTCATCCACTTCACAATTTTCCATTTTACAATTAAACACATCAGTA
>CAIPJU010000571.1 GCA_903865465.1 uncultured Bacteroidota bacterium | reverse complement strand
CTTCGCGACCAGGAAGTTCTATAGCTTCGCTCTTTTTATAAACGAATTCTTTCCATCTTTCTGGATTTCCGTTCTTGATTTTAGATGATCAGAACTTATGATGTAGTATTCTGTCGGGTTTAATTGACTTTGACATTAATGTTACCTAACTTTACTTAATGTAATTTTATAAAAAGCATTTTATTCTGATCTGATACTTATCCTTATGAAGAGAAACTCTGCTCTATTGGTTTTTATCCTTTTAAGTATTCAACAACTGGTATGTTACGGGCAAAATTTGCCGGATTCAGCAAAAGTCTATCGCATCGAAACTGTAGATGGCAATATCTACAGCGGAAAGATAATTTCTGAAGACTTGTCGGTTCTCGTATTAAAAACCACGAATCTGGGTGAACTCCGGATTCAGCAGAGTGATATAAGATCAAGAACAGTACTTAAGGATATTAAAGAAGTAGGTGGCAAAATATGGCTTCCCAACCCGCAGTCATCCCGCTATTTTTGGGCTCCAAACGGATATGGCCTTGAAAAAGGTTCCTCATATTACCAGAATATTTGGATATTATATAATCAGTTTTCAACAGGCCTGACTGATAATTTCTCGGTCGGAGCAGGTGTTTTACCTCTTTTCCTCTTTAACGGAGCAGCCACACCTTTCTGGATCGTACCTAAATTCTCAATCCCCGTCGTTAAAGATAAAGTCAATCTTGGTGCAGGCGCATTTGTTGGAACCGTACTTGGTACTAACTCCGGCGCATTCGGTCTTCTGTACGAAACCACCACCTTCGGACCGCGCGATAAAAACCTCAGCCTGGGGTTAGCCTGGGGATTCTCGCAGGATGGCTGGATGAAAGCACCCATTGTAAATATGAGCGCCATGATTCGTACCGGGCCAAAAGGCTATTTCATCACTGAAAACTATGCAATTACCACTAATGGTACTACAATGGTTTTAGTATCATTGGGCGGAAGAACGATTTTTGGCAGCGTTGGCCTGGACTACAGCCTATGGATGCCTTTTAGTGAGAATATCAATAGTTTTGTGGCAATTCCCTTCCTGGGGGTAACAATCCCTATAGTGAAAAAAGCCAATTTAAAATAGGACGTCTATCTATATATATCAGCTACTTAATGACCGAATCGTAAATACCCTGGAGTATTTCAGTCCTGATGTTGAGATCGGTAAGTTTGTTGTTATACCTCGTTGGATATACCCTGTTACACAGGAAGACATAAGATATCCCTGCATCAGGATCGACCCATACAAATGTCCCTGTATAGCCTGAATGCCCAAAACTGGAAGGAGAAGCACTCCTTGACGGATAACCTTCTTTTTCAGGAAGAGATGAATTATTAAGCAATGGCTTATCGAATCCCAATCCCCGGCGGTTATTATTACCGGGAAACTGAACCTTTGCATATTCTTCAACAACATCCTTGCTTAGAATCTGCTCCCCGTTGTAATTTCCCTTCCTGCGGTATAATTCCATAAGTTTCATCAGATCATTGGCTGTTGCAAAAAGACCTGCATGCCCCGATATTCCTCCCAGCATTGCAGCACCCTCATCATGAACTGTTCCCCTTAACTGCTGTTTCCTGAAAAGTGAATCATATTCAGTTGGGATAATCCTTTCTGCAGGATATTTCAGATATGGATTAAAAACAATATCTGATGCTCCTATCTTGTTGTAGATATTTGTTTTAACATAATCCTGCCATTTCTGGCCAGTAATCCTGTTAATTATTTCAGGCGTTATAATAAAGGTAAGATCGGAGTATAGATATTTCTTTTCCCCGAGTTTGCTCTTTATTATTTCCGAAAACATCTTCTTTTTGTAATTCCTGTT
>CAIPJU010000570.1 GCA_903865465.1 uncultured Bacteroidota bacterium | reverse complement strand
ACACACTAAAAGCAGAAATCATACCATATCAGCAGGCAGCCTATCCTGATCTTGAATAATAAAGTTAAGTAATATATCAAAGTTACATAATAATTTGAGTAAAATGAAATATTATGTGATATTTATTTTAAAAATCAGGATCATTCCATTCCGCATAAAACTGGTCCAGAAAACGAAGCATATATTCATGTCTTTGCAGTGCAAGTGCTCTGCCGGTATCGGTCTGCATCAGATCTTTAAGTAATAAAAGTTTTTCGTAAAAATGGTTGATTGTTGGACCTTTACTTTTTTTGTAATCTTCGAAATTGGTATGCATTACCGGGGAAATACCAGGATCAAAGAGTGCCCGGCCGCGACTACCTCCAAAGGCAAATGTACGCGCAATCCCAATAGCACCCATGGCATCAAGCCTGTCGGCATCTTGTAAAGCTGCACATTCCAGATCATTTGTTAATGTGCTGACCTTTGCCCCCTTAAAACTTACGCCATCAATAACATTACATATTTTATCGGTAATGGATTTCGTAACCCCGTTTTTGGTGAGCCAATCTCTGGATTTTTGTTCTGTGCTATCTGTTCCGGCTATTTTCCAATCGTCGACATCGTGGAGTAATGCGGCCATTTCAACCACAAAAAGGTCTGCCCCCTCTGTTTCGGCAATTAGCAATGCGAGCGTTCTGACACGATGTATATGCCACCAGTCGTGCCCGGAGGAATCATCCCCAAGAACTGTTTTTACAAAAATCTCAGTTCCATTGATCAGGTTCACCTTATTCACAAATATGAAATGTATGGTTAATTATTATTGGATGCATTATTGAAGTCATAACCTCAAAAAACTGATTAAAGGTACTAAAACAGCAATAACCATCCAAAAAGGATTTAACTGGTTTAGTGTTTTGAAACACTGACGATAATCTGGTTCGCGTTGGATAAATAACTTATGGATTGGCTATATTTGTATCGTAAGAATAAACAAAAATGGAAAAAGACCTTATATCCGGTAATTGGATCAAACGAGTCATTATTCGCAAGGAAATTGAAAAGTACTTAGTGAACGGGAAAGACTTTATCAATGAGGCTGAGATTTTCAATGAACTCGCAGTAAATGTCAATCCTGCTCCTGAATTGATCCGTGATATTCTCTGTAAATCGTTATCTGTCAAAACTCTTACTACCGATGAGACAGCCGCTTTGCTCAATGTTACTTCCCCGGAAATGTGGGATGAGATCTTTCAGACTGCGCTCGAAGTCAAGAAAAAGGTTTATGACAACAGAATTGTCTTCTTTGCACCCCTGTATTGCTCCAATCTTTGTGTAAATAATTGTGCCTATTGTGGTTTTCGTGAAGCCAATAGTCAGGAAATTAGACGCATACTCACTCTGGATGAGATTAAGCAGGAAGCTTCTTCTGTTTTAAAAGAGGGGCACAAACGGCTTATCCTTGTTTTCGGTGAGCATCAGCGTTCTGATGCGGACTATATGGCGGCTGCGGTGAAGGCAGTCTATAGCGTTGAAGAGAATGCTTTAAAATCGGGGCGACCTTCATCCATCCGCCGGGTCAATATCAATGCTGCTCCTTTGGAGATTGCCAAACTGAAAATACTTAAGGAGGCCGGTATCGGCACCTATCAGGTTTTTCAGGAGACCTATCACCATGAGACTTATCATCACGTACATCCGGCCAATACGATTAAAGGTGATTATCAGTGGCGGCTTTATGCCTTGCACAGGGCTATGGATGCCGGGCTCGATGATGTTGCGATCGGTGCCCTGTTTGGTTTATATGACTGGCGTTTCGAGGTGATGGGATTGTTATACCACACTCTT